>JBATHI010000145.1:0-24603 GCA_049666645.1 Flavobacteriaceae bacterium
GGCAAACCCCCCCTCCATTCCCCTAAATTCTTCCATTTTGCCATGGGTGCCCACATAGTGGATTTCCATCTGCTGGCTCTTATGGGCCAGACAGGCTTGCTGCTTGATCGGTTTCACCGAGCTGATGTCCACAAAATGTGTAGGGGCAAAATTTTGGGATTGTTCCCCGCTCATGACCTCATAGAAATAGAGTTCAGGGGGGTTTGCCATGCCCAGCCAGGCGTTATAGGTAAGCATGGAGCAGGCGCGGTGGTCTTTATGGGTGTCGATGGGCTAATGGGTGAGCAACAGATCGGGGCCTTCGGCATTCAGTAATTCCAAAGTACTGTCGAACGCCTCTTGGTTCACATAGGTATCCCCATCGACCTGGCCCATGAACAAGGGCTTGGCCTTGAGTATTTCACAAGCTTTTTCAGCCTCAAGCGTGCGAATGGCCGCAGCCTCGCTATGAGCGGTACCCGGTATTCCGGCCTCCCCCCGGGTCAAATAGGCCAGGGTCACTTCATGGCCCGCTGCCGTGAGCAGTGCGATCAACCCCCCACAACCTGTTTCCGGGTCGTCGGGATGCCCTCCCGTGACCACCACCTTTAATTTTTTATCCTGTGGTGGGGCCGCTAACAAAGGGAGCCCGAATATTGAGGCACCAAAGGCGGTACTTGCAGTGCGTTTGATCAATTGCCTTCTTGAAATTTTGGACATCGGATTAAATTATGGAATTGATTGAATCTTAAAGTTATGGACCCTCTTCCCTATCATAAAACAGACTATGGCATGTCGACGATTTCTCAGTGCTAAGGGCCATCGTTTCGGTAGGTCGGACTGAACCTGCTACGGGTGCCCTGCTCAAAACCGTAAGCGATTTCCAATAACAGCGGTTCGGTCCAGGCCCGGCCAAAGAACGAAATACCTACGGGGAGCCCATCGATTTCTCCCATGGGCACTGTGATGTTGGGATAGCCCGCAATGGCCGCAGGGGAGGAGCTGCTCACCCCAAAATTATCGCCATTGGTCAGATCTGTTTTCCATGCGGGTCCACCGGTGGGAGCCATGATCGCATCCAACCGATGTGCGTTCATGACACTGTCTATGCCCTGTTCCCGACTCCCTTTAAGACTTGCGGCCAGGGCCTCCAGGTATTCCTTGCTTTGAAGATCGCCCTTGGTTTGGGCCAGTTTCAAGAGTTCGTGATCATGGTATCGCATTTCGACGCTGTCGGAAAAAGTTTTCTGTATCAAATCCTCTAGACTGCCGACGGGCGCCTTTGGACCGAGAGCTGCAAAATATTTGTTCAAACCATCCTTGAATTCGTAGAGCAGTACTTGAAAGGAATGTGCCCTGACCCCGCTGGGCAAAACTTCCTCCAGCGCAATGATGGTGGCCCCCTGTGCTTTCAAAAAGGCCACGTTCTGTTCCATCACTGTGGTGAGGCGTACATTGTCGCCCAAAGGTTTTTTGTAATATCCAATGCGCTTGCCAAGAAGGCCATCGGGCCTTAAAAACTGGGTATAATCGGTATGGGAAACCCGTCCTGGTGCCAAGGTTGCGGTATCTGTTGGATCGGTATCCGTAAGCAGGCCCAAACAGATGGCCGCATCCGTAACGGTCCTGGCCATGGGGCCTGGGGTATCTTGCGTAAAGGAAATGGGGATGATTCCCGTTCTGCTGATCAATCCTACGGTAGGTTTTATCCCCACAATGCCGGTGTTATTCGAAGGGCAAACAATCGACCCGTTGGTTTCGGTTCCGATGGCCAATACGCTGAGGTTGGCCGATACGGCCACTCCGGATCCGGAACTGCTCCCGCAGGGGTTTCGGGTGAGGTCATAGGGGTTTTTGGTCTGTCCTCCCAAGCCGCTCCAGCCGCTCGAAGATTCATTGGAATGAAAATTGGCCCATTCGCTCATATTGGCCTTGCCCAAAATAACTGCTCCGGCCTTTCTCAGTTGGGCGGCCAATGGACTGTCTTCGGTCGGATACGACTCTTTCATGGCCCTTGCCCCGGCAGTACAGGGCATTTTATCGGCCGTATCGATATTGTCCTTCAACAATATGGGAATGCCGTGCAATGGGCCGCGAAGGGTGCCGCTTTTCATTTCAGCATCGAGCTGGGCGGCGATGGCTAGGGCATCTGGGTTTACCTTGATCACGGCGTTCAAGGTCGGCCCGTTAAAACTCAGGGAGTCGATCCTATCGAGGTAAAATTGGGTCAATCCGACAATGGAATATTCCTTGTTCCTTAAAGCTTGTTGGATGTCTGCAATGGTGACCTCATCGGAAATGGCCAAGGACTTGGAATCCGGCTCGGGCGATTGGCATGAAAGGATGAAAAGAATAGGGAGAATGCAGTAGTATAACATTGCCCTATGTTCTAAAAGGGTAGTCATGGCTTTTTTGGATTGAGGTAACCGGTGAAAACGGCACACTGATTATCGTGTTACGAATATAAGCCATTGAAGCCGTTGAATTTCCGGCCATAATTTATTTTTTGGATTGTGGTACTGTTCAATCCTGGCAATACGAATGATCGGGACGCGTGAAGTGGCACATCTTAAATGCGCCCCAAAAAAAACCCGGAAGCAATTTGCATCCGGGCCCTATATGATGTTTTATTTCCTTAGTTGGAGGCTACGGTATTATTGAATTTCGACAAAGAATTCGCGACGGTTTGTTCCACTTCATTATAAAAATGCAGGTAATATTCATCGTAGAGTACGATGGCCAAAGTTACGGCTGCAATTATTCCAAGACATATCATGACCCTTGCCGTAATAAGTTTTTCCGCTTCGTCCATAATCTTTGGTAATTGATTGAGGAATCAAGTTAAGAAAAAAGAAAATAATTAACAAATTCTTAACAAAAAATAGGTCAAAGTACATTAAAAAGGGTCATCCCGTAAAATCTTTTTTTACGATTTCCTTGACTCCCTGTAGATAGGGAGTGGGTTTCATCTTAAAGCGTTGTTCAAACTTACTGCTGTCAAAGACATAGTCACGGTCGTATTGATATATCATTTCCACTGTTTCCCGCATGATGGGCATGAACAATCCAAGAAGGTGTACCATGAATTTTGGGGCCACACGGAACCGGGGTTTTACGTTCATTTCGGCTGAAATCGTCTCGATCCATTGCTTCCCGGTGAAGGAATCGGCCGCCGTGGGCAAATGCCAGACTTGGTTGTAGGCGTCTTCGGTATTCCCGAGCATTGCCGTGGCTTTCCCGGCATCTGGGGTATAGGTATAGGAATGCTTGTAGTGGATCCCGCCCAGCCAGTTCGCTTTTTCGCATTTAGCAAGTGGCTTGAAGACCGTTTCCGTCAAAATGCTGTTCCCGATCGACGGCCCGTAAAAATCGGCCGATCGAGCGATAAGGGCCGTGAGTTCGCCTTGTTTTACGGCATCCAGTATCCTTTGTGCGACCTCCGCCCGGACCTTGCCCTTTTTACTCGATGGGTTGATCGGGGTTTTCTCCGTCATCCCGTTCAAATAATTTGGATCGTACATATAGATATTGTCGAAGAAGACCAAACGGCTCCCGTTTTCCCTGCATGCCTTGATGACATGGTCGATAAAGGGAGGCCAGCTTTGTTGCCACACTTTTGTGCTATATTCAAAACCGACGGTGACATAAACAATGGACGAACCCTTCACCGCAAGCCGCACCGCTGCCTCATCCAGCAGGTCTGCAGCATGAATTTCATCGGTGGGGTTCACTTTTTTGGGATGACGGCTCACCAACCTAATTTCGTTGGTGTATTGGGGAAGGGCTTTGGCCAGTTCCACGCCAATGGCGCCCCCTGCGCCTAAGATGGTTTGCATCATTTTTAAGTTTTTAATGTGTGGGGGAACTGAAATTACATTTTTTTTCGAGTTTATGTATTACCGGATTGAAAAAACTGGAACTATGTTTTTATGTAAGGTATCTTATTGCTTCTTGATGGCAGTTTCAAATACCTTTTGTCCCCCGACATAGGTGGCCAATATTTCAAGGTCTTTGATGCGCCCCGGATCTCCTTGGGTCACATCTTCGCTGATCACTACAAAATCGGCAAGTTTACCCACTTCAAGGGTACCCTTGACCGTTTCATCAAAACTGGCATAGGCTGCATTCACCGTATAGGCGGTGAGGGCCTGTTCCACCGTAATTTTTTGATCGGGCACCCAACCTGTGGGATTTTTTCCATCGAGCGTTCTCCTTGTTGCCGCAGCGTAAAGGCCTTCCAAGGGGGTGGCAGGGGCGACGAACCAATCGCTGCCAAAAGCAACGGTGGCCCCGCTGTCGAACAGCGATTTAAAGGCGTAGGTGGTTTTGATCCGTTCGGGCCCTATCAATGATTCGGCCCATCGGCCATCGTCGATCGCGTGGTAGGGCTGCATACTGGCAATGACGCCCAGCTCGGCAAAACGATCGATGTCGGTGGGGTCGATGTGCTGTGCATGCTCGATCCTGAACCTTCTATCCTTTTTGCCGTTCTCGGATGCAATCCTTTCATAAATATCCAATAAGGTATGGATGGCGCGATCCCCTATGGCATGCACCATCAGCTTTAGATCGGCCTTATCGGACTTCGAGATCCAATCGTAAAGATCCGCTTCGCTATTGATGAAAAATCCCTTATCGGAGGGCTTATCGGTATAGGGTTCCTCGAAGGCAGCGGTATGGGAACCCAGGGAACCATCGACGAAGCCTTTTAAAACACCGGCTTTGAGCCATTTGTCATCTTGTCTTTCCATGGCGGCAAGGGCTTCCCAATTGCTGAGGGGTGCAGCGGCATAGATGCGGAGCGCGAGTTGGCCCTGCCCCTTCAGCTTCATCGCGGTGCCATAGCTTCCCAAAGTTTTGCTGAGGCCGTCGACATCATGTACCGAAGTGACCCCGTTCGACAACAAATAGGCCATGGCCGCTTTGAAGATTTTTTCTTTTTGGACGTCGTTCATTGGGTGTATCTTATCGAACACCAGATTCATGGCATTGTCCTTTAATATGCCCGTAGGTGTCCCATCGCGATTTCGAACGATTTCCCCGCCCGCTACATCGGGGGTCGTTTTATCGATTCCGGCAAATTGCAATGCCGCCGAATTGGCCAGGAGCATATGCCCGTCGAGGCGCAAGACGGCCACGGGGTGTTCCGGGGTATCGGCATCGACCCATTCCTTTTCGGGCAGCGCACCGCCCCATAGGGTATGGTCCCAATTGCCTTCCACGATCCATGTGCCCGGGGGTATGGACTTTGCATGGGCCGCTATCCTTTCCGAAAAGGCCTCCGGGGTATCGGCATCCCTAAGCTGAACGCCCAAGAGACCGTTGCCACCGCTCATCAGGTGCACATGACAGTCGATAAAGCCAGGCGACACAAATTTACCCTTCAGGTCCTCTACCTTAGTGCTGTCGCCGATAAGGCCCTTTATGGCTTCCATGGTGCCAATCGCCTGTATGGTATCTCCCGAGATGGCCATGGCCTCGGCCCAAGGCTGGGCGCTGTTGCCCGTCCATATTCTGGCATGGGTGATCACCATTGCCGCCTGCTGTGTTTTTTTGGTACAGGCAGCAAATAGGATAAGCAATCCAAAACATGCGGTGATGGGGAGGCTGGGTCTTCTTTTTTTCATGGGTTGAGGTCAGGGGTTCGTTTTTAGAAAGGTAGCGATTATTTCATGGGAAAGAACTGTATACCTATCCAAAAAACAATTCGTGGAGGTATCGGCCAGGGGCCAGGGTAAAGCCTCCGGCAATGATGATCGCGCCGAAATAGAGCAAGATCATTTTTCTTTGGTGTTTTTTTACCTGTCCTTTATTGATGGCGATATAGGCGGTGGGTACGGTATAGAGCGTTAAAAAACTGAAACTGTGGATCCAACCGAAGTGGAAGAGCAGCTGAGGCCCTACCTGCGCCGGTATAAAAAGGGTGATCATGGCGGTGACGAACATCAAAATCATATAGGCCTTCCCCATGCCCTTGTGCAAAGGGGTACCCTTTTGTATCAACAATAAAGCCGTGCCCATAAAAAAACAGGGCACCACCGTGGCCAAATGGGCGTACATCAATAGTCTTAAATGGTCCATAGCTTCTTGTTTAGGAGTGTTTGATAAATGAATGACATATTGAATGAAACAATAAAAAACCACTGTCTCCCTCGCAGTCCGTTGCCCATTTTCCTTTGATTCCTGAAAGTTAAAGCCACAGTGCCGATCATTTTTTCTTAACCATCTCGGTAATGGCTTCCATGATCAGGGGGCCGGCCATGGAATCGATCGACATGCCAGTAAGGTACTCGCTATGTTTTACTGTGGGCTCGGGAACGTAAAAATCAGAAGTGAGGATGTAGCCCAGGGCGTCCATGCCCAAACCGATGACCAACTTGGGCCCAGTATCGGGCATCAGTTTTTTAGTGGCCAGGCCATAGGTAGGGCTGGTTTCCCCGGGATGGGTCACCAATTGGGCATTGCCGATCGAGAACCAGGCCACTTCGGTGGCCACACTGTCGGTAATGGCCCGATCGATCACCCCTGCCGCTGCTAATTGCTGAAAGCCCTGGTTGGAGACCGGCAGCATGATTCGTTTGCTCTGGAAGTGTAAGGGGGCCGAATCCATGGCGGTCGATTTTTCCAGGGCCTTGGTGACGGCCAGCCCCAGTTCTCCACCCCTGCGCGCAACACTTTCAAAGGTCTTGGGCTCGTATTCGGGCTGAACCCAACCGCCGATCGGTCCCTGCACAAAACTGTTGACCCCACCCATTTTCTGGTCGAGATGGTAGTACAGGCCGGAAACATAATCGGACGAAACCAGGCTGTTCGCCCCGTCCAAAATGGTGGGGTGGCAGGCAAAATTGGTGAGGGTGGCGATTGATTTCCCTTCGGTGTCCAAAAATTGGAGCACCGTTAGCGTACGGTCAAGGTTCAGCGAATCGGAGATGTTGTACACCCAGTCTTCCCCAAACTGGGCCTCGGCATAGGTGACCTTGGCTGGACGTTTACTGCGCCAAGCGGCCAGCAGGGCCTCGGCAGAAGTGGCCACCAGTTTTTTCATGTAGAGCGAATCGACCCCCGAGGTCAACTGATCGGGACCCCAAATGCCCACCACATCCGGACCTGAATGGGTATGGCTCGAGGCCATCATGATGTGCGCAGGATCGAGCACGCCGGTTGGGATCTGTTCTGCCACCGCTTCCCTGATCTGCAGCAGGGTGGGGTACAGCATGCCGATGCAGTCGAAGGTGAGTAGGGCCATGCTGTTCTGGTCATCGGCCCAAACCATGGCTTTTACATAAAGGGAATCGTGTACGCCCGTAAAATTGCGGTTCAAACGGTCACCGGCGATAAATGCACCCGCTTCGGGGGTAATCGAACGGGCCGCCACCCCCAATAGTAAGTTGGGGCGTTGGGCCTCATTTCGGGCGCAGGCCCAAACAAGAAGGGCAAGTAGCACGGGCAGCAATTTTTTCATCGCATGGGTTTACGGGCCAGAGGGCGTATTCTTAGTTTAAATATAAGGCATTTGGGAGAGGGAACAAATAGTGGAAATCCATTTATCTTTCAACTGCCTCTACCTTCTTTACAACAGCGCTACCACCATAAACCCCAGATAGGTGCCCAATGCGCTACCAAGGGTGCCCACTAAAATGGCCGGAAGAATGAGTTCGTTTCGGCCAAAGACCTCGGCCATGGAGATGGCTGTGGCGGCCCCGCCTATATTGGCCTGGCTCACTATGGAGATCATTTCCCAATCGCGGTAGATCCAGCTGCCCAGCGCGATTAGGATCACGCCATGCAGGAAAACGGCCAGGGTGGCGAAGCCCAATAGGGTAGTACCCACTTGCTGCAGTTCCACCACAGAACCGATCTCGCAGTAGGCGCCGATCACGGCAAGAAAGATATAGACCAAATAGAGGCCCAGGGCATGGCTCCCCCTGAGGTTGGCCACAAATCGGGTCTGGGCCAGCAGTATCCCAAGGGTGGTAAGGCTCAGAATTCCGGGGACGGCAGGCACCAAGTCGGCAAGTATCTCAGAGACGAGCAGGGCGCCAAGTCCCAAGAACAGCAACCACATCAGTGAGCGCAGGTCGATTGTTTCTTTTTCGGGAGCGTGACGGTGCTGCGCACCGCTCCCTACTTTTTTGTCTTTCCAGAATTTTCGCAACAGGGCCGGAAAAGTAAGGGTCGCCACGATCCAAACGGCAGTGACCACGTTGTCGACGGCGATGGTACCTGCATAAAGAATGCCTTTTTCCTGGAAACCGTATTCGAGGGCGACGGCATTGAAGTTGACACTGCCTCCGGTGTAGGTTCCCGCCAACATGCCCGCGATGAGGTGGGCGTCTTCCCCTAAAAGTTTTTGTGGGGCGATGATGGCCCATGCGATCAATATGCCAAGTACGGTCGCCAGCGAGCCGATCAGGAAGAGGATGATCATGGGTGCGCCTGCTTTTTTGATCGAGCCGAGGTTCACCCCGAGCATCAGATAAAAGATGGAAAGGGGGGCCAAATAGGCAAAGATGCCTTCGTATAGCGGAATGGTGTTCGAAGCCGAGGGAATCAACTTCAAATTCGCAAATACCGCGGTAAAAAGGATCACCAAGAGTGCTGCGCTCAATTGTTTGCCGATCTTGGTCTTGGCAGCATAGATCGAGAGGACCACCATCAAACAAAGTACGGTGCCGACGTAAAGCGGGTTTTCAGCAAAGGCCATGCCTTAAAGCTAACCTTTTTTTATGATCGGCATTGCAGCCGTTGAGGTTATTCCTTTGTGCCGGTCCAGGGAGCTGCAAACGCCCGGTTCGGGCAATAACTGATGCCCGATACAGTTCCGTTCACCAAATAGCCCGAATGATAATAATCGTTGCTCTGGTCATGGGTTGTGAAGGCAAAATACAAACGGTCCCAATTGGGATTGAGGTATCCATTTTCAATAGGGCTGCCGTAGAAGGTGCCCTCAAACATATTGTCCTCTATGCGGGTCACCACAAATGCTTGATAGTAACCTTCCGCATCGGGGGCGGGCCGAAGATCGATCTTCCATTCTCCAGGGAAGGCGGCCAATAAGGGGTTCTCGGCCACAATCTCTTCCTGGGCGGTTCCGAGAAGGGGCAAAGCGATAGCAAAGCAATATAGAAGGGCAGGGATGGTTTTCATGGACCTACGGGATTTAATCGATGGCAAAGATCACGTTCACGCTGCCCTGGATCTCTATTTTTTCAAAGCTGATGTCGATGGGGTCATAGCGCTGGGCCTCGTCCATAGCCATACCGCGTACCAAAATCCCCGCCGTTTTGCCCTGAAGATAATGGTTCGTACTGAGGTCGGAGAGGTAGAGCGCCTTGCCCAATGCCTGGCCAAGCGGCCGTAACATGGCCTCCGCCTGAAGTTTCGCCTTGGCAACGGCCTGCCCTACCAAGGCCGTTTGCAACGCTTCCATTTTTGAATACTCGGTTTTAGTGAGCTGCACATTGGCAATGTCGATCGCTTCGAGGCCCACGATTACCTTGCCTGCAGTTTGGGCATCATAGACCAGCAGCGTATAGGCCTTGCTCTTGAGCACATCGGTTTTTTTGAGGAAGTAATTCTTGAAATTGGTGGCTACATCGGCCAGGGTCAACTGTTTTTTGGTATCGATGCCAAGGGCCTTGAACTTCGCCGCCATTTTGTTCTCGAGTTCCTCTACCGAAGTCTTGCCCTTGGTATCGGCCTCGGTGATGAGGATCGACAGATAGATCCGGTCGGGCACCACTAGGGTATCCACTACGGCATTGGTCTCCAAATAGGGCTGGTCGAGGTAATTTTTGTTTTGGGCCAAGGCGGGAAGGCTGCATAAAATGCCCACTGCGACAACAATTATTTTTTTCATGTGCTTTGTTATTGGATTGAGGTGATTTTTATGTTTAAAGATAAGCAAAGGGTGCCAGTTTGAAGCATTTCTTTGGGCAAGTGAACGTCTAGCTTGCGATACCTTTTTTTTTAATTTCATAGCCAAGTGTTTTTATGAATTCATTCTTGGCCATAATTCGTTCTTCTTTCTTCGGGAGGCCAATAATCATGGTCTGATGGTTCTAAAAAACTTGATCATATTTTTAATAGGTCCTCTGGGGGGCGATCTCTTAATGCTCATTTCCTTATAATGAAGTTGCCCACATCATCCAAGGGGTTGCAAGGAGGAAGATCGCCGTATTCAAAACCGTGATCACCGCGCCTTGTTTATAGATGTCTTCCGACGGTAAAAAGCCGCTTCCCGCAAACAGAACATTTGAACTGGAGGCCTGGGGGGTAATGACGGCGAAATAATTGGTTGCGAAAGAAAGCATATAGGCCATCAATGCCGCGGGTACCCCTGCATTGACGGCAACTTGTAAAAAAACGGCATATAGGGCCAGCAATTGTGCGGTTTGACTCACAAAAAGATAATGGATCAAAACATATAATACGGTCAACAGAATATATACCGTAACCCAGTTATAGCCACTGATGAGGGTTGCTATCTGGGCCCCTAGGGTTTTCATGAAACCCATGTCGTTCAGCGCCGTGCTCATCATGTACAAAATGGCGAACCATACATAGGTTTCGAGGGCATCTCCGGCCCCTTGTCGGATATCATCAAGCGTGTATACATTGGCCAATATCAGTACCGACAATCCGAGAAAGGCGACAATGGCCAAGTCGATGTTCAAAACCGGGGATAAGGCCCAAAGGAGGATCATCCCAAAAAAGGTAATGCCCATGATCCATTCATGTTTGCCCATCGGTCCCATCTCTTGAAGTGCTTGCTTTGCCATTTCGGGAGCTTCAGGCGTATACTTGTTTTCCGGAGGAAAGAGTTTGTACAGTACAAAGGGGATGGCGACCAGGGCGATGATACAGGGCACCGAAGCCACAAAGAGCCAATTCCCAAAACTGATGTTCACTCCAAATTGGGCTGCAATTCCCGCGCCTACGGGGTTAGCGGCCATTCCGGTAAACCATAGTGCCGAACTTATCGTGTGTCCCGAAATGGCGGTCATCATTAGATAACTTCCCGTTTTCTTTCTGCTTTCCTGGTTCGGTAGGGATCCTGTGTCCAAGGATAACGCGTGCACGATGGGATAAAGAATTCCCGATCTTGCGGTATTGCTTGGAATGGCAGGTCCAAGAAGGGTATCGGTAGCTACGATACAATAGCCCAAATTTAAGGTCGACTTCCCGAATCGGCGGATCAACAAAAAGGCGATTCGCCTTCCCAATCCTGACTTGATGACCCCTTTGGCGACCAAAAAAGCGGCCAAAATGAGCAGCATAAAACTCTCGGAGAAGCCGGAAAAGGCTTGTTCAGGGGTAAGGACCCTAAACAGGACCACCGCCACCAACGCGAGGACCGATGCGGTAAAAATGGACAGGGCATCGATCAATACGCCCAGAATGGCCGCTATAAAAATGGCGAACAAATGCCATGCATCGGGTGAGAGGTCCCAAGGAATGGGAAGGTGCCAGATCGTTAAACCAAATGCCAGGGTAAAAACCCTTTTGATCCAAATCAATTTTTGCTGGCTATGCGAGGGTTCTTTCACTTCAGTTGCGCTCATTTGGTTGCGGTTGATGCCATAATCAATGAATGGCCTTTTTATTTTCTTCCCACTGATTGGATCACGGTATTACTTGTTTTTCATTTTCCATTGGTCGTTCATAGTTTCTATTCGGAAGCTACATCGTAAGATTAAGGAATCCCAACGGTAAATGGAATCGGTTGTTTTAGTGCCGCTTATTCATTGTTGGGATCATTTTTTATTTACGTAAAATTTTCTCCATTTCACGACCTCTTGCCAATTCATCGATCAACTTGTCCAAATATCTTACTTGTCGGGTAATTTGATTGTCTATTTCTTCAATTCGATAGCCACAAATCACTCCTTTTATAAGGTGAGCATTAGGATTCAGATGTGCTTGTTGGAAGAATTCTTCAAACGTTACTTTCTCATCTATTAGTTTTTGGATTTTGGTTTCATCAAAGCCCGTCAACCATTCTATCACTTGATGCAGTTCATCCTTTGTTCTACCTTTCTTCTCCACCTTTGCAACGTAATGGGGATACACTGAGAAAAACTTCATTTTTGCTATTCGATCATTATGTTCAGCTGTAACTTTCATTTCCCGTTTTTTCAATTGGTGCTAACGTTTAGTATATCGAGCGGTCGACCGAAGGAAGTCTGATCTGATATACATTTATACATTGTTGTGCGTTCGGCTTTAATTGTTAATTAAATATTGAGCTACTGCCTCATAGGCTGGTAGTGAGGTAGGATCAATTTTAGAATTTTTTGCTTCAGGATGCGAGGCAAATCTCACTATTACCATTTCTGCAATTGGGTCAATGTAAATAGTTTGTCCATAAACTCCCCGTGCGGCAAAAGCACCATGTTTATTATGAAGAATCCACCACATATTTCTATAGCTCCAATTCTTTAAGGATTTACCGTAAACCGATTTGCTAAATTCTTCTTGACTACCTCCGTTCATAATATCCTCTACAAGACCGGTAGGCAATATCTGTTGTCTATTGAACTTTCCTTTTCTGCGAATCATTTCCCCAAACATAGCAATATCTCTCATGTTTGCACTAAATCCTCCACCAGCAAAAGCAATCCCCGCTCCATCAATTTGGTAATAGCCATTTACATGGGTACCAAGCGGTTTCCAAATGCGTTCCGATAATAACTCTGGAATGCTTTTTCCAGAGACCCGAGAAATGATCCAGCCCATTACATCGGTATTGATTGTTTTGTAGCCGAAGACGTCTCCATGCTCGCCTTCCTTTTGAACATTTAATAGGTAATCATAGTAATTGGTAGGACCAATGTAAGAATCAGGTTTTGGAAAAGGATTTCCGGCGGCAGAAAACGACCAAATTTCAGCGTTTGGGTCTGAATAGTCTTCACTATATTTTAAACCTGTGGTCATATCTAGAATTTGCCTGATAGTTGCATCTCCAAATGCTGAATTTTTTAATTCAGGGATATAATCTGCTCCTGTTTTGTTCTCATCCAATACGCCTTCTTCGATAAGTAATGCGCCTAGTGTTCCAGTAAAAGTTTTGCTGACAGACATCGCTGCATGAACGCCATCTTGTTTCAAATCACCGAAGTACTTTTCGTATATAATATTCCCTTTATGTAAGATTAAAATCCCATCAGTATAGTTCTTTTCAAGAGACTCCTTCCAAGTCATAGGCTCTGAGCTATTCGATGGCTTAAATGTCACCTTATCAATATTTTTATCAAGCTTAAGTTTGAATCTGTATTGTTTGACTGTAGCTGCTTTAACCTCTGTAGTTGGCATGAATTGACGCATGTGACAAACACTATATCGCAAAGCAGGGAACCTGAAAAAACTGCCATCAATAGCTGATATTATCTTGTCTTTAGATGGCGGAAACCCCTGCATCCAGCCCAACTTATTGGGATCGGATTCCTCTGCAGTCAAAAGTTGCTGCGCGTTCAAATTGACACACATCAGCATTAATAATGACAATCCAATAATTACTTTCATATTCTTTTCTTGTTTTTTTGCTGACGCACAACGGTCTTGTATATGAAAAGTATCATCTTAATTGTCGTCAACTATTCAAGTAACATAAATGTAAAAAAAAGCGCAAGCTTTAAATTCTTGCGCTTAGCGAGCTATTTTGCATATGCGTTGTTGTACACTGGCTTTTTATCTAAGGTCTTTATTCATCAGTCTCTCCAAGGATCACTGGCGTTCCAAGAGCCGATTTGGTTAATTCAATGATTCCTGCCCTGTCATAGTATAAGAAGCAATGGCTAATTTTCATATTGTCATTGAACATATATACCATGTGTTGTCTCACGGATGTGGATTTATCCCCTATTGCGAGTGTTAAATCTGTATAGGCCAGTACCCCGGAACCTACAACTTTATAATAGTTAGAGGGTGAATTAATTTTTAACGGCAAAAAGGTGTTATTGGAAAAGTTCAAGGTGGCACCTGTAGTTTCCTGGTAGTTTTTCCACCAAGCAACGAGTTCATCTTTACCATTTATGGAATGGCGTGTCTCTGAGCTACCATCTGGCCAGTACCACATCATATCATCAGCCATATATTCAGCGTAAGCATCATGTTCATAATTTGCCAAATGGCCTAATGTTTTCAGGACGATATCTGAATATTCATCTGAGGCCATTTCCACCATTGGGACTTCTTTTTCTGCCAAAGCAGCATCTTCTTTCTTGGTTTCGGCGCAACTAGCAAATAGCAGGGCGCAAATCATAACTACGGTTTTTGAGAGCGTGTGGTTAGTTAGTGTTTTCATAATGTTATTTTAAGTTAATTATCAATTACTTAAATATAGTAAAATTTATTGGTCATATTTTCGAGCTTGTGTACAACTTCTTATATCCAAACAAAATATGCTGTTATCCCCAATATTTTGGAACGATAACAGCATATATTATGATGTTTTAACGATGTTAAAGGGTACGCAGGTACTCCGCTACCGCCCGGGTCTCTTCCTCCGAGAGGTTTTGGTTCAACATGATCGCGTTGTTGTATTCCTTGAGCAAGGCAAGGGCTATGGGGTCTTCCTTGATCATCACATCGGGATTTTTGATCATGTTCATCACCCATGCCGGGCTTCTGCGTTCGTACACCCCTTTGAGCGCCGGGCCGATCATGCGCTGTTCGGCCATATGGCAGGCGGTACAAATGGCCTTGAACTTGGCCTCGCCGGCAGCGGCCATTTCGGCGTTCACCTCGGCGGGGAAGCTGATGTCCTTGAACGGGCCTACGCCATCGTTGTCGAGGTCTACAGGAACGGTGGCTTCCACCACCTCGGGCTTGGCCTCGGTCTTGGTGCGGTTCATTTCAAAGCCTTCCTTCTTTTCTTCCTTTTTTTCGCCACAACTGGCGATAAGGGCCACAACGGCCAATATGCTCCAAATATTTTTCATTTCATGAGGTTTTATGCCACTAATATAATGAATAGCCCCGTTCAATGCATTCCCTGCAGGAATTTTATTGCCCTTTGTTCGGTATAATAATGGGCGCCCCAGTCGAAGAAGCCCACATGCCCCCCATAGGCGGGCACTTCAAGGTAAAGGTTCGGGTTGGCCCCTGCTTCTGCAACGGGGTAACATTCAGGTCCAAGAAAAGAGTCGTTCCTTGCATTGATCACCAAGGCCGGGACCCTGATGGTCGACAAGAATTGCAGGCAGCTGCATTGTGCATAATAGTCCATCGCATCGGCAAACCCGTGGGCGCGACTCGTATAAACGTCGTCAAAGTCTTTCAAGGTCACCACGCTTTCCATATCGGCATCGGATATTTTTTCGGGGAACAGCTTCTGCTTTTCCACCAGCTTCCCCAGCAGATGGGTTTTGAAGCGTTTGGCATAGAGCACATTTTTGGGCATCAACAACTGTTGCAGCGAACTGTAAAGGCTGCAGGGCACCGATACGGCCACGGCGGCCTTGATCTCCTTGGGCAGGTCACGGCCCTCGCCCAAATATTTGAGTGCGAGGTTCCCTCCCAGGCTAAAGCCCTTGAGGTAGAGCTCGCCATAGTCTTTGGCTTGGAGGATATGCCGCACCACTGCTTCCAAATCTTCGGTGGCCCCCGAATGGTACGAACGGTAAAGGCGGTTGGCCTCCCCGCCGCAGCCCCTGAAATTTACTGCACAGGCGTCGTAGCCTTCCGCATTGAAGGCCTTGGCACTTCCGGTGATGTAGGGGCGTTGGGCATTGCCTTCGAGCCCGTGAAGGAGAATCACCGCCTTTTGGGTCGGCGTGTCGGCAAAGCTCCAATCGAGGTCGAGAAAGTCGCCATCGGGCAGCTCGAGGCGTTCGCGCTGTTGGTTGAGTCCGTTCACCCTGCGTACCAGTCCTGAATAAATGGTGGCGAGGTGGCCGTTCTTGAAGACCAGGGGCGGATTGTATGTCGAGTCGATCTTAGGCATTCCAGGATTGGGGGACAATTAACAATGAGCAATTAACAATAAACAGTTAGCAATTAACAATTAGCAATTTACAATGAACGGTTTGCATTGGTGAGTGGTCATTTTTTGGTGAACGCGGCCCCGTTATAGCTTGTATTTGTGTGGTGGGGCGACATACAAAATTAAAACAATATATGGTCTTTGGCCTTGACCTTTTCGGGCAGGTCCTTTTCATCGAGCATGTCTTTCAGGTCGATCTCAATGGTACGGCAGAGCGCGGTCATGGGCACATCGTTGATGCGGCCCTCGAAGGGATCCTCGCTGTTGCTGCCCACTTTTTCCATGGTGGTAAAGATCCATGAGATGAGCACCGAAAAGAAGATCATCAAAAAGATATACCACCATTGGTTGGCCTCCGTAAGTTCGGTAAGCTCCCCGGCAAAGACATTGAGCAGCCCAAAAGGGATCAGGATGACGAAGATCCAGGTGAACAGGGTGCTGAAATAAGCATATTGGCGGGGGAAGGGGGTGTTCTTGATCCGTTCGCACATGCCCTGTAAATTGTAAAGTTCCTCGAGGTTGTGGTGGAAGATCTGCTTGTCGAATTCGCTGATCTTGCCCGCTTCGAGCAGTTGTTTCAGGTGCAGCCCCTGGTTCTTGATCAGATGTGTGGCCACGTTCTTGCGGTTCTGCAGTTCGGCGTCCTCTTCCTCGGTCAGGAACGAATCGAGACCGGCGCAGACGGGGTTACGATCGCCATGGCGGTCGTAGAGGCTTTGCACCGATCGGTCTTCCTTCATCGAAAAAACGCTGGGCTGCCTTAACTGCACCCGTAGCGCATTGATCCAGGCGAGCTGGCGGTAGATCAGGATTCGGTGGGTCTCATGGCCGTCGTTTACCAAACAGAGCACATTGGCGGCCCAAGTGCGCGACTGGTTCACGATGCCGCCCCAGATCTTGCGGCCCTCCCAAAAACGGTCATAACTCTGGCTGTTCTTGAAGCCGATGTAAAAGGCCACGGCGATACCGATGACGCTCAGTGGCTGGAAGGGGATGTCGATATGGGTCCATCCCAAAAAGTAATAGCAATAAAAAATAAGGGAGGCCCATAGGGTATAGAAGATCACGTTCTTCCATGCGAACCTCAGGATGATGCCCCAGCTGATGTTTCTTTTGACGTACATGGGATTTCAATTAACAATTAACAATTAACAATGGATAATGTACTGTTGGGGCGTGCAAGTACCGAAAAGCTTATTTGGGATAGATCTCCAAAACCTTGGCCTGTGACTCGATGGCCGATCTGAACTCAGCCTTCAGATGGGCCACCAGTTCCCCTACCGGCAGCACGTCTTCGATCAAGGCCACGCCCTGCCCGGCCGACCAGATGGTCTTCCAGGCCTTGGCCTCGGTATCGAGTTCTTTGCCAAAATCGATTTTGGTGTCTTTTTTCAGGTCGGCCTCGGTGATGCCCGCCGCTTTTAAACTGGCTCCAAGGAAATTGGCGTGGACCCCCGAGATGGCCGCGGTGTACACCACGTCACTGGCCCCGGCATCGATGATCATTTTGCGATAAGCTTCCGGTGCCTTGCTCTCCGTGGTATTGATGAAGCGGGTGCCCATATAGGCCAGGTCTGCACCCATTTGCAGGGCAGAGGCGATGTCGCGCCCGGTACTGATGCAGCCCGATAGGATGATCGTTTTGTGGAAAAACGCTTTCACCTCGGCCACCAAGGTCATGGGGTTTACGGTGCCCGCATGGCCGCCCGCGCCCGCTGCCACCAATATGAGTCCGTCTACGCCAGCGTCTGCCGCTTTTTGGGCATGCCGTTTTTTGATCACATCATGGAATACGAGTCCGCCATAGCTGTGGATCGCATCGACCACCATGGAAACCGCGCCTAGGGAGGTGATGATGATCGGCACCTTATGTTTGATACAGAGCTTCAGGTCGGCCTCCAACCGGGGATTGGTTTGGTGAACGATGAGGTTCACCCCGTATGGGGCCGGTTTTTTACCGGTCTCTTTCTCGAAGGTCTCCAGGGCGGTTTTGATCTCGATGAGCCATTCCTCGAAGCCTTCGCTCGTGCGTTGGTTAAGGGCCGGAAACGTTCCCACAATGCCATTTTTACAGCATTCGATGACCAATTGCGGTCCAGAGATCAGGAACAGGGGGGCGGCGATGACGGGAAGGGAAAGGGCTCGGATAAAGGTTGGTTTTTCGGACATTGATTTTTTTTTGAGGTTAAATTTAACAATAAATTTGATCGCACTCTAGGAGCCGAGTGTTAGTTCAGTTGGGGTCTGGGCCTTTTACTGGCCAAATATACCCCTAAAAGTACCATGCCTGCCGCGAGGATCTTGATGGTTGTGAGCGTATCGCGGCCCAAGGCAAGGGCGAACAATATGCCGATCAATGGCTGGATGTACACGAAAGCGCTCAGGGTAGAGGCCTTTAATTGTGTAAGGGCAAAGATGTTGAACAGATAGGTGAGAAAAGTGGTGCCCACCACCACAAAACCGATACCCCAAAACGCCTCCGAAGGCAGTTCGCCCCATTGGATCTCGGTAAACTGGGCATAACCGAAGGGCAGACAGATGACAATTCCTATGGTGAAGAGCCATTTCATAAAGGTGAAGGAATGGTACTTGGCGATCAATGTTTTGGCCCCTATGAGATAGGAACCGTAAAAAACCGAGTTCAACATGATAAAAAAATTGCCGAGGGGAATGTTGGGGGCATCCTGCCGTATTTCAGATCCAAAAAAGATCAGCCCCAGGGCGCCCAAGAGCCCTATGGCGATGCCGAGGACTTTGCGAAACATGATTTTTTCTTGGATCAGTACCGCCGAGAGGACCAAGACGATGATCGGGGTAGTGGTCACCAACACCGAACTGTTGATCGGGGTCGACAGCGATAGCCCTTTGAAAAACACCAGCATGTTCAACCCCATTCCCAATAACGCGCATACAAAAAGCCGCAAATAATCCTTTTTTTCAATGTGCTCCTTGGGCCCGAAGATCGACATGATCCAAAAGAGGATGGCCGCCCCGGTCACCCTCAATACGATAAACCCGAAGGGCTGCACGTAATGGGGCATCACCCCTTTCGCTATGGTATGGTTGAGACCGTAGATGGCAGTGGCCCCGATGGCCGCGAATATGGCGAGGCTGCGCCGGCTCAAGGATGCAGGGCTTGTTGGGCGGCCACGACCACTTTATGGGCATTGCCTATAAAGATTTGGTCATCGACCATGAATACCGGGCGTCTGAGAAAAGTATAGTGTTCCAAGATCAGCGCTTTGTAATCGGCTTCAGAGAGCTGTTTTTCATGCAGTCCCTTTTGTCGGAAAAGTTGTGCCCTTTTGCTGAACAGTGCCCCATAGCTGCCTGCCAACCGCTTCATTTCATCTACTTGTGCCTCGGTCATGGGCTGGGTCTTGATTTCTTGTAAAGTGACGCCCTTCAGGGGCTCCAAGGTCTTCAGGATGCGTTGGCAGGTACCGCAGCTGCCCAAATGGTAAATTTTTTTCATGACTTGCCATTATTTTACCCAATCCGGCCATATGGCGCTGCCCAACACCCGGGGGTATAAATTGTACCCTGCAAAGAAACCCATTTCCGTTCAATTGTACTATTTTTAGAAGGCGAAGCCGGAGAACGGAATACGCGGAAACCACCAATTATGGAAAACCTATTTGACATTACCTTACAGAACAGAAAGAACCTCGCCTATTTAATGGACCATACCCCTAGGGCGCAATTGCTGCGGATTCCAGAGGGCCACCGCAACAGCATTTGGTGGAACATTGCCCATGTGGTGGTCTCCCAACAGGGCCTGGTCTATAATCTCAGCAAACTTCCCTTGATGGTGTCCGAGGAACTTGTCGGAAAATACCGCAAGGGTACCGTACCCGATGGTACGGCCACCGACGAAGAAATCAATACGATACGTGATATTTTATTGTCGACCATTGAGCAGACCCGGGAAGATTACCGAACCGGAAGGTTCAAGGAATATGTCGAATACACCACCAGTGCCAGGGTGACCCTTAGAAACGTCGAGGATGCCATCGCCTTCAACCTCTTCCATGAAGGCCTTCATATGGCGGTCATCCTGGCGCTCCAGAAAAAAGTGAACCTATAGGCTTATTGCAGCTGGGCCGACAGAAAGGGGCCCACCTCCCGATAAGGGAGGGTCAACACGATGGGGCCGTCGGCATAGGATCCCACTTCATAGGGGTTGTAAATCAGCTGGAGTCCGTCCTTGGTAAATCCGATATTTTCCGGAAGGTAGAAGGTATCCTGTTCGAACATGAGTCCGGTTTGGTTGATCGGCTGGCCGAAGGGAATCTTTTCCTGCTCCCGGAACTTGCGTTCCGCGAATTGTTGGAAGCCGTCCCCATCCTTGAAGAGTTGCCGGTTTTCCAGTTCGTCGCCTTTTTTTTTATCGAAATTGAGAAAACGCTGTGCGGTATATCCATGGGCACCTCCGGTGAAAAGGTATGAAGTGAGCTGAATGGTCAAATGGTTGGTGTCTTCATAAAGCACTTCGCCATTGATCCTTGCCTCCCATTGGGTAGCTTCTTCAGCGAACAAGTCCTTGAGATCGAAATACCCCTCTTTAAAGGAATCGATGGCCTCCGGAATAGTGGTTACGGAAGCTTCGCCTTCATCAAAAAGCAGCAGTGAAATGACTTCCTCAGTGAGGGCGGTATTGATGGTCTTGGCCAACTTGGACCGATCAAGGGCATGGGGCAGGTTGATCTGCACATCGGGACAATCGACACAAGGGGTTTCCTCGAAAACCACGGAATCGAAAGTAAGTTTGTCTTCCTTTTGACAACCGAATAATAGCAATAGGAGCAATAAATGGCGTATCGGGGACTTCATAAACTTTGGTTTGCGGTAAAAATGGCCAAGCATTGGATGCCATCAAAGATAACGATACATTTGTAGGAACAAATAGCAGTCATGAACGAAAAAAAGTTAAAATTCAATAGCAAAACCATTCATGGGGGCCAACGGCCCGACAAGGCATATGGTGCGGTGATGCCCCCGATTTACCAGACCTCCACCTATGCCCAGAGTACCCCTGGCGGGCACCGGGGCTATGAATATTCGAGAAGCGCCAACCCTACCCGTACCGCCCTTGAACAGAGCTTGGCGAGCATCGAGAGCGGCACATATGGGCTCGCTTTTGCCAGCGGTCTCGCTGCGATCGATGCCGTCGTAAAACTGTTGAAGCCAGGGGATGAGGTGATTTCCACTAACGACCTGTATGGCGGCAGCTATCGCCTGTTTAAAAAAATTTTTGAAAAATTCGGTATCGCCTTTCACTTCATCGGCATGCAAAATGCCGATACGATTGCCGAATACATCAATAAAAAGACCAGATTGATATGGGTGGAGACGCCGACCAACCCGATGATGAACGTGATCGATATCAGGGCCGTATCCAAACTGGCCAAAAAACACGGCATTTTGCTGGCGGTCGACAATACCTTCGCCACCCCTTACCTGCAACGACCCCTGGAAATGGGTGCCGATATCGTGATGCACTCAGCCACCAAATACCTGGGAGGCCACAGCGACGTGGTGGTGGGTGCCCTTGTGGTGAACGACAAGGCTTTGGCCGACCAGCTCTATTTTATACAGAACGCCAGTGGGGCGGTCTGTGGCCCGATGGACAGTTTTTTGGTGCTCCGCGGTATCAAAACGCTGCATGTGCGCATGCAGCGCCATTGCGAGAACGGGAGGGCCGTGGCACAATATTTGGCAAGGCATCCCAAGATCGAAAAAGTGTATTGGCCAGGCTTTGAGGACCATCCCAATCATCAGATCGCAAAAAGCCAAATGGCCGATTTTGGGGGCATGATTTCTTTTGTGCCGAAAGGGAGCGACTTCAAGGCAGCGATCAAGATCGTGGAGCGGTTGCAGTTGTTTACGTTGGCCGAATCCCTTGGCGGGGTCGAAAGTTTGGCCGGCCACCCGGCCAGCATGACCCACGCGAGCATCCCGAAAGAAGAGCGGGAAAAGAGTGGGGTTGTCGATTCGCTGATCCGTTTGAGCGTGGGTATAGAGGATGCCGATGACCTGATTGCCGATTTGGAACAGGCCATTGGCTAGATAATTATCAAATAGTAAAAAAGAGAGGATAAAAATTGTTGGAATAACATATTTTTGCCGTTAAATTTAAAATTCAATAAAAAACAACTTATTCCGAAGCATTTTATGGAAGCAAAAATCAAAGCATTTATGGACGAGGTGCGGGTCAGAAATGGCCACGAACCGGAATTTATCCAAGCCGTACAGGAAGTCGCCGAAACGGTGATCCCGTATATCGTGAAACACAAAATATATAGCGGTAAGAACATCCTTTTAAGAATGGTTGAGCCGGAAAGGCTTATTTCGTTCAGGATTTCATGGGTCGACGACAAAGGCGAAATCCATGTAAATCGGGGCTATCGGATCCAAATGAATTCGGCCATCGGGCCCTATAAAGGCGGATTGCGTTTCCATCCTTCAGTGAATGCGAGCATTTTGAAGTTCCTGGCTTTTGAACAGGTATTCAAGAATAGCCTAACCACCCTGCCCATGGGCGGTGGGAAAGGCGGGTCCGATTTTGATCCCAAAGGTAAATCGGACGATGAGGTGATGCGTTTTTGCCATGCTTTCATGACCGAACTATGCCGTCATATAGGCCCCAATACCGACGTGCCCGCGGGCGATATCGGCGTAGGTGCAAGAGAAATCGGGTTTTTGTTCGGGATGTACAAAAAGATCAGGAACGAATTTACCGGAGTGCTCACAGGCAAGGGACTTTCCTGGGGAGGATCAAAAATCCGTCCCGAGGCCACAGGCTATGGAACCGTATATTTTGCACAGAGCATGCTGAAGACCAAAAAAGAAGACATCAAGGGCAAGACCGTGGTCATCTCGGGTTCTGGGAACGTAGCGCAATACGCCGCCGAGAAAGTGTTGCATTTGGGCGGGAAGGTGGTGACCCTTTCCGATTCGGGCGGTTATATCCATGATCAGGGGGGTATCGACGAAAAGAAACTGGCCTTTGTCATGGATTTAAAAAACAACAAGCGTGGCCGCATTTCGGACTATACCAAAAAATATCCCTCGGCCAAGTTCGTCAAGGGCAAGACCCCTTGGGAAGTACCTTGTGATGTGGCGCTGCCCTGTGCCACCCAGAACGAGCTTGACGGCAAAAGTGCAGCCAAGCTGATCAAAAACGGATGCATCTGTGTGGCCGAAGGTGCAAACATGCCCTCCACCCCTGAAGCGATACATGCCTTCCATGAAGCGAAATTGTTGTTCGCACCGGGCAAGGCTTCCAATGCCGGCGGTGTGGCCACTTCCGGTCTCGAAATGTCACAGAACTCCCTGCGCATCAGCTGGACCCGCGAGGAAGTCGATGAGCGCCTGAAAGGCATCATGGAAGACATCCACGATTCGTGTATCGAATATGGAAAGGAAAAAGACGGGTATTGCAATTACGTGAAAGGGGCCAATATTGCCGGTTTCGTAAAAGTGGCGGATGCCATGCTCGCGCAAGGGGTGATTTGATAAAGACACCCCCTGTTTCGGGAATAATGACGGGAAGAAGGTTTGATTTTCAAACCTTCTTCCCGTTTTTTTTGGAAGCCTGTTTTGCTTGGTTCGATGGGGGCAATACCCCTATCTTTACGCCAAAACCCAACCCATCCGATGCAGGTCACCACAAAGGCCATAGTGCTTTCCGCTTTGAAATATGGCGATACCAGTTTGATCGTCAGGGCCTTTACGGCCAGTGATGGCCTGAAATCATATTTGCTCAAGGGCGTTCTGGCAGCGAAAAAAGGGAAATTGAAAGCGGCCTACTTCCAGCCTTTTACCCAATTGGAAGTGGTGGCCTTGCACCGCAACAAGGGCACTTTGGAGCAGCTGCGCGAAGCCAAGGTATACTACCCTTACCATAGCCTCTATACCGATATGGCCAAGAATGCGATGACCCTTTTTTTGGCAGAAATGGTGGGCAACAGCATTCAAGAGGAAGAGCGCAACCAGGGTTTGTTCGATTTTTTGGAGGCGGCCCTGCAATGGATGGATACCCATAATGATATCGCCAACTTCCATGTCTTTTTTTTGTTGGAACTCACCAAGTATTTGGGATTCTATCCCGACACCAATTCCGTGGCGACCGACTATTTTGACCTTGCCGAAGGAGCCTTTGTCGAAACCCCGTCCCTGAACCCCCTCTTGGTCGGAGATGATTTAAAACTCTTTAAAACCTTTTTGGGCATAAATTTTGATGCGATAGGAAGCGTAGGCATGTCGAAGAAGAGCCGACAAGTTCTTTTGAAAACCTTGATCTTGTATTTCGAATTGCATTTGCAGGGTTTTCGAAAACCAAAATCCCTCACGATTTTAAATGAAGTTTTTAGTTGATATGCAGCGGATACTATGGGTCTTCTTTCTTCTTTTCACGTTGGGCTTCCATGCCCAGGAAATTACCGTTTTGGATGCGGACGACCAAGCGGGCATTCCCAATGTGGCCTTGTTCAACGAAGACCGGTCCAAGACCGTAATCACCGATTTTGACGGCCGCTGCGACATAACCGACTTCGATCGCAACGAGAAAATCTATTTGCGGCACTTGAATTACCAACTTCGCAGAAGCACCAAGGCACAAATGCTGAGACAGGGGG
>JBATHI010000146.1:0-2180 GCA_049666645.1 Flavobacteriaceae bacterium
CGTCGATCCCGAGGCCCACCAAGGTGGAAACCACCAGGTTTTGTATCATTTCTCCAGAAAGACGCGCATCGCGGCCAATGACCACCAAGAGTTCATCCTTATTTCTATATTCCTTTAACCAAGTGCCATAGGCTGCGGCAAACTTAACGGCATCGATGGGAGTGAGATTGTCCCCAGGCCTGCCTCCAAGGGTACCTCGAATTCCTGAAATTGATTTGATAAGTGTCATATGCTTTTGGAAAGTTTTTGCAAATATAGGGGTATGGGGTTAATCGTGACCGCCTTAATTCGTAAATTCGGGCTATGAATTTTTTGGCACATATTTACCTTTCTTTTAATGATGATGAGGTTACCTTGGGCAATTTTATTGCAGACAGCATCCGTGGCAATAAGTTCGAGCATTTGCCGGAAAGGGTGCAAAAAGGCATTCTGCTGCACAGGGAAATCGATACGTTTACCGATGCGCACGCCATACCCAAAAAGAGCAGCAAGAAGTTGCACCGGAATTACGGCCATTATAGCCGGGTGATCGTGGATATTTATTACGACCACTTTCTGGCCAAAAACTGGATTCAGTACTCCGAAGTGCCCCTGGAGGATTTTGTGGATCGTTTTTATGATCTGTTGGAGGGAAGTTACCCCATGCTGCCCGATGGGATCAAAAGGATGATGCCCTATATGATTTCCGATAATTGGATCTATAATTATTCCAAATTGGATGGTATTGCAAAGGTGTTGAACGGTATGAACCGCAGAACGGCCAACAAATCGAGAATGAACTTTGCCATTTTAGATCTACAGGAGCATTATGATATTTTTGAGGAAGAATTCTTTGATTTTTTTGAAGAATTGATGGTTTTTTCCAAACAAAAATATTTGTCTTTATGATATTTTAATGATCTTACCAGTCGATTCTCTTAAAACTGTATTCGGAACCCTAAGGAAACCTTTGATTCAGGGTCCCTAATTCCAATGTTATGAAACAATTACTTCGACTGTCCCCGCTCTTACTCTTGTTCCTGTTCGCAGCATGTAGGCAACGGCAGGCGAGTCCGACCGGTTTGGTGGCCGATAAGGCCATGGTGGTCTCGGCCCGTCATGAAGCTTCCCAAGTAGGGCTCGAAATCCTTCAAAAGGGCGGCAATGCATTCGATGCGATGGTGGCGACCGAGCTTGCCTTGGTGGTCACCTATCCTTTTGCCGGAAATTTGGGGGGCGGTGGTTTCATGGTATACCGCAGGGCCAATGGGGATGTTGGCGGTCTTGACTACCGGGAGAAGGCACCAATGGCAGCACGTCAAGACATGTATCTCGATTCACTGGGCAATGTGATCCCAAATTTAAGCACCTATGGGGCTACCGCCGTGGCAGTTCCCGGTACCGTGGCCGGTATGGTTGAAGTACATGATAAATTTGGATCCTTGCCTTTCAAAGAAATACTTGAACCGGTCATTGCCCTTGCAGAAAAAGGTGTTTTGGTCACCCCGAAGCAGGCGAAGCGTTTCGAGGATTACAAGGCGGAGATATTAGCAGTGAATGGAGGCGGCACCACCTTTCCCATCAATGCCAGGGAAGGAGATACATTGAGATACCCTGCATTGGCCTCTACGTTGCGAAAAATAGCCAATGAAGGACGTGATGGATTCTATAAAGGGGAAACCGCAAGAATCCTGAGCGACTTTATCCAGGAAAAGGGAGGATATGTGACTGCCGAAGATTTGGCCGAATACGATGCGGTTTGGCGGCAACCGATCATTTTCAACTACAAAGACCTTAGAATCATCTCCATGAGTCCCCCGAGTAGTGGCGGGGTAACGATCAGCCAAATATTCAAAATGATCGAGTCTTATAGGATAGGCGATTTCAATCATAATTCCACCAAAGCGGTCCAATTGTTTACAGAGGCGGCACGCAGGGCCTATGCCGATCGCAATTTCTTCCTGGGCGATCCCGATTTTGTGCCGATTCCTCTGGATGTATTGCTCAGCGACCATTATTTGGAGGAACGAATGCAAAATTTTTCATTTGACAGGGCAACCCCATCTTCCGAGGTCGAACATGGGAAGGTCGAAACAATCGAAAGTATGGAGACGACGCATTATTCCATTGTTGATGCCCAGGGCAATGCGGTTTCGGTGACCACCACCTTGAATGGGGCCTATGGTTCCAAACTATATTGC
>JBATHI010000147.1:0-8440 GCA_049666645.1 Flavobacteriaceae bacterium
GTTCAATATTATGGATGGTGGAGGTACCCTTGGCGGAAAGTGCCGCGATCAACAATGAAACGCCTGCCCTGATGTCGGGGGAGACCATGATGGTTGCCTTTAGGGTAGATTTGAAATTATGGCCTATGACCGTGGCCCTATGCGGGTCGCAGAGGATAATTTTGGCCCCCATGTCTATCAGTTTGTCCACAAAGAACAATCGGCTTTCGAACATCTTTTGGTGCACCAATAGCTCCCCTTTGGCCTGTGTGGCGACCACCAGGATAATACTCAACAGATCCGGGGTCATCCCTGGCCAAGGCGCATCGGCAATGGTAAGGATTGAACCATCGATATAATTTTGTATTTCATAGCCGTTCTTATGTTCGGGTATGTAAATATCATCGCCCTTGCGCTCGAGCTGTATTCCCAATTTGCGGAAGACGTTGGGAATTTGTCCCAAGTCGTCCCAGCTTACGTTCTTTATGGTGAGTTCACTCTGGGTCATCGCGGCCAATCCGATCCAACTGCCGATTTCGATCATATCGGGCAACATGGTATGTTGTGTCCCCCCCAATTTTTTCACGCCATCGATGATCAGCATATTCGACCCTATACCGGAAATTTTTGCGCCCATTCTATTGAGCATCTTGCAAAGCTGCTGCAAATAGGGCTCACAGGCCGCGTTATAGATGGTGGTTTTTCCCTCTGCCATCACCGCTGCCATTAAAATATTTGCGGTTCCTGTCACCGAAGCTTCATCGAGCAACATATAGGTGCCCTTTAATTTTTTGGCCTCCACCCCATAAAAATGCTCCTCCTTATTGTATCGGAAAGTAGCGCCCAGTTTGATGAACCCTTCAAAATGGGTATCGAGCCTTCGCCTTCCGATCTTATCCCCTCCAGGTTTGGGTATATAGCCATTTCCGAATCGGGCGAGCAATGGGCCCACCAACATAATGGAGCCCCTCAGGCCCTTTCCGTCGTGTTTGAACTGTTCAGATTGGAGATACGACATGTTTATGTCGTCGGCTTTAAAAGTGTAGGAACCTTTGCCTTTTTTTTGGATTTTGACCCCAAGGTCCTCCAACAGGCTGATCAATTTATTGACATCGATGATGTCGGGTATATTGTTGATGGTAATTTCTTCGGGCGTGAGGAGCACCGCGCAAAGAATTTGCAGTGCTTCGTTCTTTGCTCCCTGCGGGGTTATCGAGCCAGAAAGTTTATGGCCCCCCTCAATTTTAAATGTCCCCATTTAAGGTTGAAAGATTAAAACCGTTTCTTACCCCGGTTGTTGTTGTTTCGTTGTGATTTTTTGCCCGAAGTTGCCCGTGGTGGTGTCTTGGCTATACGGTTTTTAAGGAACTGACCGCTTTCCGTAAGGTTTTCACCCGTAAGGTCGATTTGGCCATTGCTCAGTTCATAAAGATGGTTGAAAATCGCTTTGTCGTCGACCGTGTCCTTGTTCCAGTTCAAATAGCATTTCTTCATGTGGTTCGCGATGGCGTACTCCAATCCGTCACGCATATCACCTTTTTCCCATTTTACGGCCACATCGATCATTCGCTTGATATTGTTCCCGTAAAAACGATATTTCGGATGGTTTTGAGGATAGGGCAAGGGTTCGGGCCGCTGTTGTAAAACCTCCTTACTGGTAATCGGGAATGGAGAATCCACATCCAATTTGAAGTCCGACATGATGAACAACTGGTCCCATAGTTTATGCTGAAAATCGGGTACGTCCCTTAAATGGGGCTGCAGGTTGCCCATAACGCTGATAATCGATTTTGCAACCTTGTTGCGCTCTGCATCATCTACGATGGAGACTGCGTGATCGACCATTTTCTGGAAATGACGACCATATTCCGGAATGATCAGTAACGATCTTTCGGTATTGTATTCTAGATTTTCTACTAAGTTCAAATTGATATGTTTTAGAAAAATGTAATGGGAAGTATGCTATGGTAAACGCTTGCAAATTAACAAAATTATGCCAAACAAACTATTTTACAGCGATATTACCCCTTTGATGGTACCCACCTCCTTATAGATTCGGATTACCGCGTCCGGGCCCTCAAGGCCTACTGTAATGGATAAACTGGTATATTTGCCCGTCTTCGATTTTTTTGATTCGATCACGGCCCCTGTATTATCGAATATTTTATGAATCCTATTTATTTTATCGACTGCCGTGGGTACGATGAATTTGTAAAGGTAGACGGATGGCCATGGCGTACTCTCGACCAATTGCACCCTTAATCGACTGTAAAAAGCTTCCGACTTCTCCTTATCCATGAATTTTTTTTACAAAGATAGTCCAAAACCCCAATTTTTTAGGCTTGCCCTTATTGATTACTTTTGTGGGAACAATCCCAAACCGTTTGAATCCAAAAAAAATTGTCATTACAGGAGGTCCCAGTACCGGCAAGACTTCGCTGATCCAACGATTGGTCAAGGAAGGTTACCATTGTTTCCCTGAGGTCATTCGCAGCATGACCCTTGATGCCAAAAATGAGGCTGGCCTGTCCAATTTCTCGACAAATCCGATTGCGGTGGTCTCTGACCCCCTTGGGTTCAACAAGAAAATCATGGATGCCAGGATGCAACATTTCAAAGAATCGGACGCAATGGCCGGGCCCATAGTTTTCTTTGATAGGGGAATCCCCGATATCTTGGCCTATATGGATTATTTTGACCAGGAATATGGCCCGGAATTCATCGATGCGCTTGAAAGCCACCGCTACGATTCGATATTCCTCCTCCCGATGTGGCAAGAGATCTATACTTCCGACAGTGAGCGTTTTGAGAGTTATGAAGAGGCTATGGAAATTCATCGGCTGCTGCATCGAACCTATACCCGATTTGGCTATCGCGTTGTGGAAGTGCCAAAAGATACGATAGACCGAAGGGTGGCATTTATCAAAGACCAGTTAGATCGGGAAAAGTGAAAAATCCAATAGACATCTTAAAGGCCCTTTGGGGTTATGACCGGTTCAGGGGATCACAGGAACGGATCATCGAAGCCCTCCTGCAAAAAAAAGATGTCCTGGCCCTCTTGCCTACGGGAGGTGGCAAATCGATTTGCTTTCAGATCCCTGCCCTTGCCCAGGAAGGGATCTGCATCGTAGTGTCCCCGTTGATCGCCCTGATTCAGAACCAGGTCGATCAGCTCAAACAGATGGGAATTAAAGCCGTTGCCCTTACCGGAGGGATTCCTTTCGACGAGGTCATCGACCTGTTGGACAATTGCTGCTTTGGAAATTATAAGTTCCTGTATCTCTCGCCCGAGCGTTTGATGCAGGAAATGGTCAGGGAGAGAATACCACAGATGAACGTGAACCTGATCGCAATAGACGAGTCGCACTGCATTTCGCAATGGGGCCACGACTTCCGACCTGCCTATCTCCAATGCGGCCAATTGAGGGCGCTACTCCCCGAAGTACCGGTTGTGGCCTTGACCGCTACGGCCACCGACAGGGTGGTAAAAGACATCCTTGGACAGCTCGAGATGGACAGACCCCTTATCGTGAAGGATTCCTTTGCAAGAAAAAACATCGCTTTCAGCGTCGTTTGGGCCGAGGACAAACCCTTTCGCCTGAAGCAATGCTGTGATCAATCCGAGAAGAGTGCCATTATCTATGTCAGAACAAGGCGTCTGACCGAAGAATTGTCGCAATACCTCAATGCATCGGGTTACAGCTGTGACTTCTTCCATGGAGGCATGGCCAAAGCGGAAAAGAAAAAAAGACTCCAAAATTGGTTGACGGACAAGGTAAAGATCATGGTGGCCACCAATGCCTTTGGTCTTGGTATCGATAAGCCCGACGTAACACTTGTGGTGCATTACCAAATTCCCGATTGCATCGAAAATTATTTTCAAGAAGCCGGAAGGGCCGGGCGGGACGGAAACAAAGCCAAGGCAGTGCTCATCACCAATGAAACCGATATAGGGCAGGTAAAAAATCAATTTTTGAGCGTGCTGCCAGATACGGCCTATATCAAAAATGTTTACCATAAACTCAACAATTACTTTCAGGTGGCCTATGGTGAAGGGAACGATGTAACCTTTCAAATCAATTTCAATGCCTTTTGTGAAACCTACCAACTCAATAGGCTGCTGACCTTCAATACCTTGCGCGTACTCGACCAGCAGTCGGTAATCGCCCTGTCGGAGTCGTTCGATCAGCGGAACACGGTGCGTTTCATTGCGGACAAGCAAACCATTTTCGACTATTTGGAAAAGAACCGGGACATGGCGACCTTCATACAGACCCTGTTGCGAACCTATGGCGGCCTTTTCGATTTCGACACTAAAATAAATACCCATTTGATCGCCAAGAAATCGGCTATCCCGGAAGCCGAAATCGGGAAGTTGTTGCAAAAGCTCCATAAAGATGGCCTGATCGAACATCAGGCCATCGATAGCGATCTAAGCATTACTTTTTTGGTGCCCCGCGAAGACGATATCACGATCAACCGTTTTGCCAAGGAAGTAAGGGAGTGGCACCAAATAAAGATTGCCAATGTGCACAGTATGTTGTCTTATGTCAATGAGGAAAACGTATGCCGGGCCCAACAGCTGATGGCCTACTTTGGCGAAAGCAAAACAAAGCCTTGTGGAATCTGCGATGTATGTCTCGACAAATCCTCGATCCACAGCGCGGCCGACCGATTGCTGCCAGCACAGATCATTAAGTTCCTCACACATAAAAGCAGCGATTCCAAGACCTTGATCCAAGCTCTTGATTTTGAAGAAAAACTGGTTTTGAAGACGATACAGGGGTTGTTGGAAGAGGGCAGCATCGCCATAAATTCTAAAAATGAATATGAAATCGTATGAGGGACATTAAAATAGTATTCATGGGCACCCCCGATTTTGCGGTGGCCTCCTTGCAATTGTTGATCGACGAAGGCTATGAGGTGGTCGGAGTGGTGACCGCCCCCGACAGGCCAGCGGGCAGGGGCCAAAAACTGCAACGTCCGGCGGTCAAGTCCTATGCAATATCAAAGGGATTGCCGGTATTGCAGCCCACCAACCTAAAAGACGTCGATTTTCTGGCAAGACTTCAGAAGCTAGGGGCCAACCTTCAGGTCGTTGTGGCCTTCCGCATGTTGCCAAAAGTGGTATGGTCGATGCCGACATATGGCACTTTTAACCTCCATGCGTCCCTGTTGCCCGAATACCGCGGCGCGGCACCCATCAATTGGGCCATTATCAACGGGGAACGAAAAACGGGGGTGACCACCTTTTTCATAGACGACCAGATCGATACGGGCGAGATCATCCTACAAAAGGAAATTCCCATAACAGAAAACGACACAGCGGGCGACCTCCACGATCGGTTGATGCAACTGGGTGCCGAATTGATCATCGATACCGTTGAATTGATCCGAATGGATAAGCTGACCACCAAAAAACAGGCCATGGGCGCCCGATTGAAAACAGCCCATAAGATCTATAGGGAAGACTGCGAAATAAAATGGGACCGGTCGCTTGAAGAAATTCATGACCATGTAAGAGGCTTGAGTCCCTATCCCGTTGCATGGACCCATTTGATTCATGACGGCCAGCGTACTTTGCTCAAAATTTACAAAACCGCCAAGGAACCGGCATCCCATACCTTGAAACCGGGGCAAATTTTGGCAAATAAACATCAGATCAAAGTGGCCGTCAAGGGAGGCTACCTGCAACTGCTGGAGATCCAGTTTCCAGGCAAACGGCGAATGTCGGTCAAGGAAGTGCTCAATGGCCTAAAACTGGAAAAAAGCGCTTATTTGGAATGAAGTCCCGCTATCATTGGGCTACGCGAATCGTCAAAAAAGACTTACTTTATCAACAAACGTCTTTAGTTATCAACAAAAACGCTGATTTCCCCTTATTTTACTTGTGTTCACGGTATTTCCGTATAAATTTGTTCAACCATTAAAAATTTTTTAACAACAATTAATTTAATTACATTATGAACAAAACAGAATTAATCGATGCAATGGCTGCTGACGCGGGCATCACAAAAGCCGCGGCTAAAAAGTCATTGGAATCTTTCTTGGGACATGTAAAAAAATCCCTTAAGAAAGGAAATCGCGTATCACTGGTAGGCTTCGGATCATGGTCCGTATCCAAAAGAAATGCAAGGGAAGGCAGAAACCCATCAACGGGCAAAACCATCAAAATTGCAGCTAAAAAAGTTGTAAAGTTTAAAGCGGGAGCCGATTTGGGCAAAGCGGTAAACTAGTCTCCATAATGATTGAAAGTCAAAGCATCCCGAAACATCGGGATGCTTTTTTTATGGCAAAGTTTGGTTTTATTGGGAATTGTTTTATTTTAGAGGGACATAGCACGCTGGTATGGTTATCATTAAGCCAAAAAAAGGTAAGTTGTTGATTGCGGAACCCTCACTTACTGGTGATGTGTCCTTCAATAGGTCGGTCGTTCTTTTGGCGGAGCACAATAAAGAGGGGTCGGTTGGGTTTATCCTTAACAAACCGCTCGAATACCATATCAATGATCTTGTCTCCGAGATCAATATCCCCTTCAGGGTCTACAATGGGGGGCCGGTTGAACAAGACAATCTTTATTTCATACACAAGGTACCCCATCTGATCGACAACAGCATCGAAATTTCGAATGGCATCTATTGGGGCGGCGATTTTGAGAAAACCATTGCCCTGATCAACCAGAAATTGATATCGGAAAAAGATATCCGATTCTTTCTAGGATACTCGGGCTGGTCTTCTTTGCAACTGGACAAAGAGCTTTCGTCAAAATCATGGATCGTGGTAAAGAATGAATATGAAAGTGCAATCATTCAAAAGCCGGCCACCGCATTTTGGAAAGAAAAAATGATAGAATTGGGGGGCAATTACCTGCTATGGTCGAATGCGCCAGAAAACCCCAGCCTCAATTAATCCGAACTCGGTTGCTCCAATCGGGCTTTGGCGTTCAAAGCGGCCAAAAGTTTCCTTGAAATCTCAATCACGTAGCTTTTTTTTCTGTATTGGGTAATCGGCCGAATACCGTTCCAGGTGTTGGCCAAAAATAGTTCATCCGCTTTTTGAAGGTCAAATGGAGAAATGGATTCTTCGATCAGGGTGAGTTCTTTGAGACTTCTTACGATTTCCATCAGTTTTTTTCTGATGACCCCATTGCCACAGCCATCGGACAAAGGGGGTGTTTTTATGGTGCTGCCCTGGCGCAAGAAGATATTGCCGTTGACCGATGCCACCACCTGTTTGTTATGGTTCAAAAACAGTACATCCCGATACCCATTTTCCTTGGCATAAATCCCGCCCAAAACGTTGATCATTTTGTTGCTGGTGTCCAAGGTCGAGAGCAGATCGGCATTCACGTAAAAGTCTTTGAACAGTTCAACTTCGTAATGTTCGGTTTGCAGGAAAAAAAATGGATTGGCAAGCGGTTCCGCTTCGATGATATAGGAAATGTTGTTGTTCTCGGGGGTGTACTCCGCGCCCTTGTCCCGAAATACGGTGATCCGAAGGCCTGCGTCGGCATTTTGCAAGTTGTTCCCTTCCAAGACATTGTATAGCGATCGTTCGAGGAATTCCATGGTGAACGACATGGGAATGTCCATTCTCAATATCCTCATGGAAGACATCAGCCTTAGGTAATGGTCTTCCCAAAAGAATATTTTTCCGTTGACGGCGCGGACCGTTTCGAACAATGAATCCCCGAAACGCACGCCACGGTTTTGGTGGTTTAAAAAGTAGTTTTGGTCTTGGACCATTTCCCCATTAAAATCAACCATAAAAAAAGCCTTGAAAATTCAAGGCCAAAGATAAGTTTAATATCAGAAAGTGCTTATTTGGAACCCAATACCTGCTTCAGGCTCGAAACTTGGTTTTCCCACAGCATCTTAGCTTGTTCCAACTCATCCGCTTCGGCAAAGTCTGTTATGAAAAGGGAAACGTCTTGGGTGATTTCATCTACGATGATCTTCAGTTCAAAATAGGTGTCGTCTTCATTGTCGACCCAGGTAAATTTAACGAATTCATCGCTTTTGCGTTTGATGAGTTTGGCCTGTTCCTCAGAACCGTCCCAAATAAAGCTGAATATTTCACCACGGGAATTCACATTATCGGCAAACCATTCCGAAAGTCCGGAAGGCGTCGACAAATACTGGTACAACAGCTGGGGGGATGATTGTATTACGAATTCAAGTTCAAACTTTATTTTATCGTCCATCAAGCGTATTATGTGTTTCTACGGGCAATATATCGATTTCCATATGATAAAAAAATAAAAGGCCTAGAATATTTTTTTAAGTTGGTAAAGTTGATAGGGACAGAATTAAACTTTATATTTGCAGCCGTTTAAAAAACCGATGGCGAGGTAGCTCAGTCGGTTAGAGCGCAGGATTCATAACCCTGAGGTCGGGAGTTCAAATCTCCCTCTCGCTACAAACCCTTTCAACTTGATGAGAGGGTTTTTTTGGCTAAAAAC
>JBATHI010000148.1:0-5172 GCA_049666645.1 Flavobacteriaceae bacterium
CGCGAAGATGGCATTGAGACCATCTTGATCAATAGCAATCCGGCGACCATCATGACCGACCCCTCCATGGCCGATCATATTTATCTGAAACCACTCACGACCAAATCGATTATCGAAGTGCTTAAGGAGCATCCACAGATCGATGCGGTCTTACCGACCATGGGTGGCCAAACCGCCTTGAACCTTTGTATCGAAGCGGGTGAAAAAGGAATATGGGACGATTTTAACGTTGAGATCATCGGTGTTGACATCGATGCGATCAACATCACCGAAGACCGTGAGAAATTCCGTGAATTGATGCTGAAGATAGGCATCGGCATGGCGCCCCAAACCACGGCCACCTCTTTTTTGAAAGGAAAGGAAATCGCTCAGGAATATGGCTTTCCATTGGTGATTCGGGCCTCGTTTACCCTTGGTGGCGCAGGTGCGTCAATCGTTTACAAAGCCGAGGATTTTGATGGACTCCTAAGTCGGGGACTTGAAATTTCCCCGATCCACGAGGTGATGATCGATAAGGCGATGATGGGTTGGAAGGAATATGAACTGGAACTGCTTCGAGACCATAACGACAATGTGGTCATTATATGTGCCATAGAAAACATGGATCCCATGGGAATCCATACAGGGGATTCCATTACGGTTGCCCCGGCCATGACACTCTCAGATCGGACCTATCAAAGAATGCGCGATATGGCCATCAAGATGATGCGCAGTATCGGGGATTTTGCGGGTGGCTGTAACGTTCAGTTCGCCGTGAGTCCTGATGAAAAGGAAGATATTATCGCGATCGAAATCAATCCAAGGGTCTCCAGGTCATCGGCCCTAGCTTCCAAGGCTACGGGTTATCCCATTGCAAAGATTGCCGCCAAGTTGGCGATAGGCTACAACTTGAACGAACTGGAAAACCAGATCACCAAATCGACCTCGGCCCTTTTTGAGCCCACCCTCGATTATGTGATCGTTAAAATTCCAAGGTGGAATTTCGATAAGTTCGAAGGATCTGATCGTACGCTGGGCCTGCAAATGAAATCGGTAGGGGAGGTCATGGGCATCGGACGTTCTTTCCAAGAAGCATTGCACAAGGCGACACAATCGCTCGAAATCAAAAGGAATGGATTGGGGGCAGACGGCAAGGGATACCGGGATTATGAACAGATCATCAGCAAACTCACCATTCCAAGCTGGGATAGGGTTTTTGTGATCTATGATGCCATACAAATTGGCATTCCTTTGAGCAGGATCCATGAAATCACCAAGATTGATATGTGGTTCCTGAAACAATATGAGGAATTGTACCAGTTGGAAAAGGAAATTTCAAAGTACACCATTGCAAGCCTTTCCAGGGAATTGTTGCTGGAAGCCAAACAAAAAGGTTTTGCCGATCGGCAGATCGCGCATATGTTGGATTGTTACGAAAGTGAGGTCTACAACAAGAGAGTGGAGCTGAATGTGAATAGGGTATACAAACTGGTCGACACTTGCGCCGCCGAATTTAAGGCGATGACGCCTTATTATTATTCCACCTTCGAGGCCGAAATCGAAACCGCGGATGGCCAACGGTATGTGGAAAACGACAGCGTGGTCACCGATCGAAAGAAAATTGTGGTCCTTGGTTCAGGGCCCAACCGTATCGGCCAAGGTATCGAATTTGACTATTGTTGCGTACATGGGGTATTGGCGGCCGCTGAATGTGGCTATGAAACGATCATGATCAACTGTAACCCGGAGACGGTCTCCACCGATTTCGATACGGCCGACAAGCTGTATTTCGAACCTGTTTTCTGGGAGCATATTTATGATATCATCCGACATGAAAAACCGGAAGGGGTCATCGTACAGTTGGGCGGACAAACGGCCTTGAAGTTGGCCGAGAAGCTCGACAAATATGGCATCAAAATTATTGGAACCAGCTTCAAATCGCTTGATTTGGCAGAAGATCGAGGCAGTTTTTCGAACCTTTTGAAAGACAATGACATTCCATATCCCCGATTCGGGGTGGCGGAATCGGCCGATGAGGCCCTTGCCCTGGCCGATGAACTGGGTTTCCCATTGCTGGTAAGGCCTTCCTATGTGTTGGGCGGGCAAGGGATGAAAATTGTCATCAATAAGGAAGAATTGGAGGCACATGTGGTAGACCTGCTTCGCAAAATACCGAACAATAAATTATTGCTCGATCACTATTTGGATGGAGCCATTGAAGCGGAGGCCGATGCCATTTGTGATGGGGAAGAAGTATACATTATCGGCATCATGGAGCATATAGAACCCTGCGGTATCCATTCCGGGGATTCGAATGCCACTTTGCCACCCTTCAACTTGGGGGAATTCGTGATGCAGCAAATTAAAGACCACACCCATAAAATTGCCTTGGCGCTCAATACGATAGGATTGATCAACATACAGTTTGCCATCAAGGACGACATTGTATACATTATCGAGGCCAACCCTAGGGCTTCACGCACCGTACCCTTCATTTCCAAAGCATATAAAGAACCCTATGTGAATTATGCGACCAAGGTGATGCTCGGGGAGAAAAAGGTGAGGGATTTCAACTTTAATCCGCAGTTGGAGGGCTATGCCATAAAACAACCGGTGTTTTCATTCAATAAGTTCCCCAATGTCAACAAAAATCTGGGTCCTGAAATGAAGAGCACCGGTGAGAGTATCCTTTTCATCGATAGTCTAAAGGACGATGAATTCTATAACCTCTATACGCGCAGGAAGATGTATTTGAGCAAATAAAGACGGTAAATCGAAATATTTTTTAGATGGGATAGGGTATTGGCAGATCCTCCAAAAAAGTATTGAATGCTGACTTTTGCCAATTGGGAAATTCCTTGAAGGGTTCGTCCGCCCAATACCTGGATTTTCAGTCTATTGACCTTCTGGTAAACCCTGGCGAAAAACTACCACTCGGTATGGAAAATGCCCTCTTTATCGAGCCTCTCATAGGTATGTGAGCCAAAATAGTCGCGTTGGGCCTGGATAAGGTTGAGTGGCAAACGAGATGCGGTGTAGGCATCAAAATAAGTTAGGGAAGCCGAAAGACCGGGCAATGGTATCCCGTTCTTGGCCCCATAGGCCACCAAGGTCCTGGTAGCGGCCACTGTACCGCGCACTTTTTCAACGAAAGCCGGGGACAGCAATAAATTAGGGATGGTCTGATCGGCTTCAAAAGCCAAGGCAATGTCGGCCAACAGGCCTGCCCTGATAATGCATCCTGCCCGCCAAATCTTTGCGATCACCGCCATGTTGAGTTGGTAGCCATAGTCCTTGGAGGCCTCCGCCAACTGGTGCATGCCCTGGGCATAAGTGATGATAAAGGCAAAATATAAGGCCGATTCGGTCAATTTTTCAAGTTCCTCCTTCGACAACTTTTCAATTTCTGGCCGATCGTACAAAGCATCTGCCTTGATACGCTCTTCCTTGAGGGCGGAAATCTCCCTCATGCTCACGGCAATATCTACGGTGGGTATGGGTATCCCAAGATCCATGGCATTCTGCGAGGTCCATTTTCCCGTGCCTTTTTGTTTGGCCTTGTCCAATATTTTGTCGAGCAACCGGCCTGCGCCCTGATCATCTTTTTGTAAAAATATTTCCGAACTGATCTCGATCAAAAAAGACTGCAATCGGCCCTTGTTCCATTTTTTGAACAAATCGTGCAGTTGGTCGTTGTCGAAATTGCCCCCTTTTTGGAGTAGGTCATAAATCTCCGAGGTCAACTGCATCAAGCCGTATTCGATGCCGTTGTGCACCATTTTGACGTAATTTCCGGCCGACTTGGGCCCCAAATAGGCCACGCAGGGTTCTCCTTCGTATTTGGCCGCCACCGCCTCAAAAATGGGTTGCACCGCCTTGTAGGCACTTTTAGATCCACCGGGCATGATGCTGGGTCCTTTTCTGGCCCCTTCCGCACCTCCCGAGACCCCTGCACCGAAGAAATAGACTCCCCGGGTTTCTAAATAAGCCTCCCTGCGATCGGTATCGGTAAAAAACGAATTGCCGCCATCGATGATCATATCCCCCCGATCTATTTGGGGCAACAGGCTTTCTATCACCGTGTCCACAATTTTGCCAGCGGGTACGAGCAGCATGATTTTTCTCGGCTGCTTCAGCGAATTGACAAAGGTTTTGATACTCGTACTGGCATCTACCTTGCTCAAATCACCCCCCTCCTCCTTTAGGGCATTCACTTTTTCGGAATCTGTATCGTGCCCAAAAGCGGTAAATCCGTTGTCGGCCACGTTCAAAATAAAATTGCGCCCCATGACGCCCAAACCTATCAATCCAAAATCGTATTTCTGCTCCATTTGTTACGTTCAAGTTGCCGAAAGAATCAAAAATAAATCAAATTGCCGAGTTTTCTCGGTTATCGATCGATAAACTCAAATAGCTTTAATATATTCATGGCACCTAAAAAGTGATGAAAGCAATATGGCCAAAACAGCAAATCAAATGCTCATTATCTTCGGGGCGTCAGGTGATTTAACTGCCCGAAAGTTGATTCCCGCCCTATCCAATTTATCCAGGGAAGGCCATCTCCCTGAAAATTTTGTAGTGCTCGGGGCGAGCAGATCGAACCTGAGCGATGAGGCCTTTCGGAAAAAAGTGGTCCTGGAAAGTGGTTTTTTGAAAAAAGGGGATTTAGACCGAACCAAAAGCCATGTCAAGGCATTTTCCGAGAAGATATTTTATGCAGACTTGGGAAAGGACTATGATACCGATTACGGCAAGCTGGCCCGGCGTATCGGGGAACTGGACAAGCGCTATCAAACAGCTCGGAATTATATTTTTTACCTATCAACCCCGCCCAGTCTTTACGAAGCCATTGCAAAGAATATTGCAGATCAAGGGCTGGCAGATGAAACCAAGGGTTGGAAGCGCCTGATCGTTGAAAAACCCTTCGGGTATAGTCTGGAAAGTGCCAAATCCCTCAATGACGGCTTACATCGTTATTTTCGCGAATCACAGATCTACCGTATCGACCACTATTTGGGCAAGGAGACCGTACAGAATTTACTGGTCACCAGGTTTGCTAACAGTATATTCGAACCCCTTTGGAACCGGAACTACATACATCATGTGGAAATCACCAATGCGGAAAGCGGTGGGGTGGAAAAACGTGGCGGCTACTACGATAAATCAGGAGCCTTACGGGATATGTTCCAAAGC
>JBATHI010000149.1:0-4924 GCA_049666645.1 Flavobacteriaceae bacterium
GGCATATTGTCGATCAATATGGCGGAAAGATCACCAAAAAACGAACCGTTGTCTTCATACAAATCCTTACTTCCACCGAGGCGAAGGCTTTTGCCGGTGAACATCTGGGAATTCTCATTATTGTTCAAATACAGGCACAACAGGTCTTTGCCAGACTTATAATGACAGTCTTCCAATGCTTCCGAACTTACCGGGATAAACTTGCTCTTTGCATTTGTGGTGCCGCTGCTTTTGGCGAACCATTTGATGGCGGTGGGCCAGAACAGGTTCTGTTCGCCTTTCCGGGTGCGCTCGATCATTGGTTCTATTTCTTCATAGGAAACGATGGGCACCCTTTCCTTAAAGGTTTCATAGCTGGTGATCGATTCGAAACCATAATTTCTGCCAATCTCCGTATCTTCGGCCAATTCCAACAACTGGAACAGTACTTCCTGCTGCACTTCCCCGGGATATTTAAGGAAAAGCTCGATTTGATGGTACCGCTTTTTGAGCAGCCATGAAGCGATGGAGTTGAACAGCGGTATGGGCATTTTAGGTATCTTTAACCTGCTAAATTTAGTTTTAATAAAGATCATTTTCAAATAGATTCATCAATAGACCAATATTTATGCAGTACAAAGGGGTATTGAGAAAAATGCAGACCGAAATGGGTGATCCCATCCAATATTATCTGGTCTTCGAGAACGACTACCTGAACCTCAACCAGCTATTGGACAAGGAACTCCAAATCGATTTCATAAAATACCAATGCCTCAATTGCGGGGAAGACCGCCCCATATTCAGGCAAGGGTTTTGTAAAAGTTGTTTTTTCGAAATTCCCGCAGCGGGCGATTGGATCATGAGACCGGAACTGAGCACGGCGCATTTGGGCCGGGAAGACCGCGACCTGGAATATGAGAAGCGGGTGCAATTACAGCCCCATATCGTGTATTTGGCCAACTCGAGCAATATCAAGGTCGGAGTGACCAGAAAAACGCAGATCCCGACAAGGTGGATCGATCAAGGTGCCCATGAGGCCATAGAAATCGTGGAGGTCCCTAATCGATATTTGGCAGGCATTACCGAAGTAGCCCTTAAAGAACACCTCGGTGACAAGACCAATTGGCGAAAAATGCTTACCAACGATGTGGAAGACGAAGACTTGGTCGTTTGGCGCAATAAGCTAAGGCCCTTTATCCCTGAAGAAGCCAAGGTATATTTTATTGAAAACAAGAAAGAAACCCATTTGCACTTTCCGGTACTGGCCTATCCCAGCAAGGTAAAAAGTCTCAATTTAGACAAGACCCCTACCTATAAAGGCCTTCTAAAGGGCGTCAAAGGACAATACCTCATATTTGAGGACCATACGGTATTCAATATCAGGGGAAGTGAGGGCTATGTGGTAGGTTTGGCCGTTAGTTGACCGAATCTTTTTTCTTTTTGCCGCCTAAAAGACCCCCCAATATATTCTTTGCCTTTTCTTTTACCGCATCCTCCCCTTTTTTGGCGGGCAGCGTATCGGTCTTCATCTTGGTGGAATCTTTGGCCTTGTTACCGGCCAAAATACCGCCCAAGACTTCTTTAACGTCCTGCTGTTGTTCACTTCCTTTCTGGGTAGTATCGGTTTTCGTCGATGTTTTTTCGAGCAGCCCCCCGATCAGGTCCTTGGCCTTATCGGTCCCCTTATCGATCAATTTCTGCTTTTCGATCTCAACGAGTTGCGTGGTGAGGTTTTTGATTCCTGAGGTAAAATCGGTGGTTACTTCCGGACTTTTATAAAATCCACCGATATTGGCGGTAACCGGAATCGTAAGATTGGTAAGCGCGTTGTCATCGATTCTGGCGATAAGTTCATTGATCTCCTTTCCCAAATATTTCGAAGGCACTTGCATGGTGGCCTTGTAGCTCATCTTTTGATCGAAGGTATGGCTGCCATCCACATTGATGGCAATGTCTTTATAGTTTAACGTAAAGGGTTTTACGGTAACCACACCATCCTTAAAAGAAAGCTTCGTTTTCAATTCATTGAAGTTCAATTGCTTCAGATCGATAAAGTTCAGCTTTGTAGCCACGGCAGAAAGCAGCGGGGCAGCCTGGGTATCGAGCTCATCGGTAAGGATGTCTGCCAAAATATTGCCGCTGAGCGAGTTCAGATCCGGTGAAAAATCATCGGTGAGGTTTCCCGAGAATTCGAGTTCCGAGCTCAATTTACCCTTAAATATTTGGGCAATGGGCGCAACCACCTTGAACAGATCGATGGCCTTAAAGGTCTCCCCGATCATGAGTTTGTCCAAACCAAGTTTCATGGAAAAGGTAGGGGTTTGCCCTTTTGTGGAAACCACGCCATCGAAGGCCACCTTACCGCCGAACATCGAGGAGGTCATGTTGCTCAATATCGCCTTTTCGTCCTTGATCCTAAGGTTCCCCTTAACGTCGGTAAGCGTTAGGTTGTCATAAAGCACCGTATTGGCCGCAGCATTGAGATTGATATCCAGAAAGGAGGGAATCTTTATCTTTTCGTCAGCAACTTTGGTACCGGCATCCTTCGTACCGGTGCCTTCCGTGGTGCTGGCCTCGGCCACCATGAAATCGTCGATGGCAAAGGTATTCGATTGCAGGTTAAAATTTCCTTCGACATTTTCGTTGTTGAACATAAAACCCAGGAGGTTGTTGATGGTGCCATTGACCGCAAAATCGGTCTTCCCCGTTGAACCGTTCAATTCATTGAGGGTTACGGTGGTAGGGTTAAAGGTCAAGGCCGTAGATTTCAATATGATGGGATTAGGAAACTCGTCCGATTGGTACACAAAGTCCCTCAGGTCGATCTTGCCACTGGTCTTTGTTTTTTCGTACTGTTTCTTTTCCACGGAGGCCATGTCGAAGGCCGTGGTGACGTCGGCAGTCAGCATGCCTTTCAAATTGAGATCGGCAGGTACGGGATAGGCCTTTGAAATATTGGCCAAATTCATTTTTCCATCGATATGGGCGTTTACTTTGGTATTGCCCATGAGCTCTCTTATGTTGGCCTTCATGTTAAATTGGTCCTCATCGATCATAAACGAAAGCCGATCGATATCAACATAGGTATCCGCCACGATTCCCGTGGTATTGGTGATCTTGGTGTCTATATGTACATTGCGCACCCCTTTGGGCAAATCGGGATATTTAAAGGATGCGTTGTCGGAATTGATCATAATATGGAACATCGGAATGTGATCATCATCGACAATCCCATTAAAGCGACCTTCCACGATAAAATTCCCCGTGGTTTGCACATTCTCGATATTCTTGGAGTAGGTTTCGGGGATTACCGCCAAAAAGTTTTTGAAATCTGAAGATGGGGTCTTAAAACTGATATCGACTTCTTGGTTATCGTCGTTCAGTTTTACAAATCCTTCAAATACCAAGGGCAATTGGTTCAACAGTGCCTCGTTCTTTAAAAAGGTGTATCTGAATTCCTTCAAATCGATACCAATGAGTGCATCGAGCTTGATTTTATTTTTGTTCAGATAATTGATGCTGTCCATTTCAAAGGAAACCAACGCTTCGGTAAGGGTCTGCAATTGGGATTTTTCCAAGGAAAGGTCGCCTGTTCCACTATGATGGATGTCGTAAAGGTTAAAAAGCATGCCCCCTGCCCTATCATCGTAAGTGATGTTCGAATTGGTGATCTCATAAGACTGCATATCTAGGGTAAAACCCTCCGTTCCCGAGGGTGACGACTCGGCAGAACCGGTATCCTTGGCAATATCGTAGTTGGCATTCTCGGCTTCATCATACCTTATGTTCAGCTTCGCCCCATCGATAAAGAGTCGTTGGATGGCAATCGGTTCTCCCGCGCTCTTGAACAGTTCGCGAATGCCCATCCTCAACTGCACCAAATCGGAAGAAAAAAGAGTGTCGCCTTCGAAGGGTGTCTTGTTGATCAGGGTGATTTTCTTCATCGACACCTCGGCATCCGGAAAACTGCTGAAAAGGCTTAGATCGGCCTCCGCGAAATCAAGGGTGGCATTGATGTTTTGGTTGACGTTGGTCTTGATGAGCTCCCCGATCTTTGCCTCCAAAATAAAGGGCGCCGCGATCAAGAGTGCGATGACCAAAAAGAGGATGACCCCAACAATCTTTAAAATTTTCTTTCCCATTTTCGTTGAATGATTCTTTTGTACTGTATAACTCCCGGAATGGGGTTATATTTTTTAGACTTCCAAATATATTTCTTGCCCTTCCTTAAGGCCAAATCGTTTTCTAAGGATATATACGAACAAATAAAGGAAAGGGGTGTCGAGAACCGCTATAAATACTTTAAAAAGAAAACCGCTGACCACCAAACCGTAGAACAGGTTCCATGGGAGCACTTCAAAAACACACAGCAGGCCAACCACGGTGAAAGTGTCGATAAACTGCGACAAAAAAGTGGAGAAGTTGTTGCGTAGCCATAGGTGTTTGCCTTTGGTGACCGCTTTCCAAAAATGATAGATCGCGATGTCTATATATTGGGCGAACAGATAGGCGATCATGGAGGCCAGCACGGCTATGGGTGATAGGGCGAAAACCTTGCTGAACGTGGCATCGTCGATCGGGGAAGTGGGCAGGGCCGGCGAAATCTTGGCCAGCAAGATGATTCCCATCGAAAAGAAGGACGCAAAAATACCTGCCGTCACGATTTGGTTGGCCTTCTTTCTCCCGTATATCTCGGAGATAAGATCGGTGATCAAAAAAGTGATGGGATAGGGCAAGACACCCACTGAAATCTCGAACAGGCTGGCCCCCAATACCTCGATCATTCCAAATGGGTGCCAATAAAAGAATTTTTGGAAGATCAGGTTCGATACCACCAAAGAGGTAATGAACAGGGCGCCCAAATACAAATAGATTTGGTAAGCCAATTTCTTGTCCTTAAGTGTCATCTATTATCTGATATCCAGGGCGAACGGCATTCTGGCCT
>JBATHI010000150.1:0-4662 GCA_049666645.1 Flavobacteriaceae bacterium
TCATAGGCCAGCTCGTACATTTTTTTCCATGTTGCTCTCCATACATCGCCGGCATTTTCAGTTTCTCTGTCGATGTCGAGCAAGGAAACAAATAATTTTGATACTTCATTTTTACCCTCTACCAATTTTTTTGCCTCTGCTTTGTGATTTGCCCGCATATCCCCATTTGACAATAGGGCCAACACAACACGAGGCGCAAACAAAGTCGGATCCTCTGTGACCGCGGCATCAAAAAAAGTAAATGCCTTTTCATTTTCAATGTTCATATAATGGCCAATTCCCTGCCATACCATTGCATTGGCAATGGTGTCATTACCCCTCCACTCAATATATTGGGACTCGGATTGCTGTGAGACGAGTACTACTGGAATCAGTAGTAGGGTTAAAAATAATTTAAACGTTGTTTTCATTTTGATTGGTGTTAGTTATTAATCATTAGTAAAGTACTGAATTTCAATGAGAAATAAAATTATTATCCATCTCAAATAAATCCTAAGAAAAGTTTAAAGGGTTTTATTCCGGGGAGCAACCATGTATATATGCTATATATTATATTCCCCAGATTGTGATTACGAAATTCCTACTACTGGCACGGTCCCTGTGTTCACATAAATAAATGCCTTGCCAAAGCCCGAGGTTCAATCTGCCCTTTGTTATGGGTATTTGTATGGAGGCCCCCAGCAACGAAGCCTTGATATGGGCAGGCATATCATCCGGACCTTCATCATTGTGTATGTAGTATGGGGCGTTTTCCGGTACCATTTTGTTGTAATGGCTCTCGAAATCGATCCTGACGCCGGCATCGGCATTTTCATTGATGGATAGGCTCGCAGAAGTGTGTTTGATGAAAACCTGCAACATACCGATTTGGATCTGGTGCAACTCCGGAATGGCGGTGGCAACAAGATCGGTCACCAAATGGAAACCCCTGGGATACGGTGACAACTTTAGTTCTTTCTGATAAAATTTCATATGCCCAATGTGGAAATGTCAAGAAATGGTAAATCTTACTAAATCTAAACCATATTCTGCGCTATAACAAATACCTTTGTCGCTTTAAAAAAAGTAAGCGGATGGATTTCTCAAAAATTAAAATGGTCGTTACCGACATGGATGGCACATTGTTGAACTCCAACCATGAAGTGAGCGATCTATTTTTTGAACTTTTTGATAGGCTCAAACAGAAGGGAATATTGTTCGCCGCTGCCAGTGGCCGGCAATACGACAGTATCATTGATAAATTGCAGCCCATCAAAGACGATATCATCGTGATTGCCGAAAATGGCGGATTCGCCAAGCATCGCGATGTAGAACTCGTCGCTACCCTATTGCCCGATGAAGCCAAAAACAGAATTCTCGACCTGCTTCAAGATTTGGTCGGGATACATCCCGTCTTATGCGGGAAACATCACGCGCACATCATGACGGGTACTCCGGAATTTGTTGAAAAACTCCAGGAATATTATGCCTCCTTTACCCAGTTGGACGACCTGAGGGCTTACCAAGGCGACATTGTAAAAATCGCCATTTATCATTTTGAAAATTCGGAAAAGTTTATATATCCTGCCGTAAAGCACCTGCAAGGCGAACTGCAGGTAAAAATATCGGGAGCCCATTGGGTCGATATTTCAAGCCGCAATGCCAATAAAGGCTTTGCCTTGCAGAAGGTTTTGGACGCGCACAAGATCAAACCATCCGAACTAATGGTTTTTGGCGATTACAACAATGATTTGGAAATGTTGGCCCTGGCCGATTTCAGCTATGCTATGGAAAACGCCCATCCAAACGTAAAAAAAGCGGCACGGTACCATACCCTAAGTAATGATGCATATGGTGTTGAGCGCATTCTGGAAGAACTGGTAAAGGTTTAGGTTTTTTGCTTTTTCTTCTGGGCTGCCGGGAAAAGCACATTGTTCAGGATAAGGCGATAGCCTGGGGAAGTGGGATGCAGTTCAAGTTCGGTCTTTGCATCGCCGACCCTATGCTGGTAGTCTTCCGGATCATGGCCACCGTAGAAGGTGAAGAAACCCTTGCCTTTGATACCGTGAATATAGCGCGCCTCCCCATTGATCTTGTTCTCCCCAAGGACCATCACTGTAGGCTTGACCTCATCCCTGGTAAAAGCCGTTGTTTGGCCCATGAACCCTTTGACCAAGGCCGTATGGTTCTGGCAGAGCATGGTAGGTACCGGATCCCATTTGGCCGAAAAATCCATCAGCGTAAAATAATCGGACTCCTTGAATGCGTTCCCCCTTTTATCGGTCATGTCTATTGAGGAGAACTCATAGCGCAAGGGGTTTCGTTCAAGGACAAAATCGGTGAACGCAAAGGTCTTGCTGAAATCGAGCCTGCTTTGGTAATTCGCATCCGACGGATCACCGTCGAACATCGGCTCGCAAATGTCAACACCATCTGCCGCCAGGGCAATATCGAAACTATCGGTGGCAGAGCACATCGCGAACATAAAGCCCCCACCGATCACATAATTCCGGATTTTCATAGCCACTGCCCTTTTCTCATCGGATACTTTGGAATAGCCAAGCCTGGCCGCCAAGGCTTCCGCCTCGAGTTTTTGTTCGATATACCAAGGTGCGGCGCGGTAAGCGGCGTAGAATTTACCATACTGTCCCGTAAAATCTTCATGGTGCAAATGCAGCCAATCAAAAAGCACCAATTTATCGTTGAGCACTTCCTCGTCATATACCGTTTCATAAGGAATTTCAGCATAGGTAAGCACCATGGTCACGGCGTCGTCCCAGGGGGGGTTATCCTTGGGCGAATAGACGGCAATTTTCGGTGCTTTCTCCAAAACGACCGCTTCCTGGTTCATCGATGGACTACCGATCGCATCGAGAATATCCTGTGCCTGATCGTTCGATAATATCTCGTACGATACGCCACGGATCTGGCATTCCTTTCTGATTTGTTCACCGTCGGGCAATAGAAAAGAGCCGCCCCGGTAATTGAGCAACCATTGCACCTTTTGCTGTTTGGTAAGCACCCAATAGGTGATGCCATAGGCTTTTAAATGGTTTTTCTGGCCTTCCGCATCCATGGGAATCAATATGCTGGATGCCATCGCGGGCAAGGTACTGAGCAAGAAGCAAATGATAAGGACAAATCGAGGCATAATCGGCTCTGAATTTTAGGGCTTTTCCCCAAAGTTAACCGAAAATCGGCGAAACCCGTGTTAACGGCTTCAGAATACTGCAAAAGCTAGGTTGCCATATACGGTGGAAAATCGTGTTGGGAAAATAGGAAGAAGTCATATGTTGCCTGCCATTTTTTTGATCAGAAAGGCACATCGTTAGGACCGCCCACATCGAGGTCTTCGTTCATTGAGCTGCCAAAGGCTTCCCCAGTGCTGGGATAGTTCTTGGTGAGGAAGGGGTTGCCCTCATTGGCGTTCATTTTCGATTGAAACTCGAAAGGGGAGTCAAAATCGTCAAGATTATCGAATTTACCGAGATTGCCGATGAACTTAAGCCTGATACTATCCAATCCGCCGTTTCGGTGCTTGGCCACGATAAATTCGGCCTGGCCCTGTGTGGGTGTTCTTTCCTCGTCGTCCCATTCATCGATTTTATAATATTCCGGTCTGTAAATAAAGGAAACGATATCGGCATCTTGCTCGATGGCTCCTGATTCCCTCAAATCGGACAGGATGGGCCTCTTACTGCCCCCGCGGGTTTCCACGGCCCTCGATAATTGCGAAAGGGCAATTACGGGGACATTCAATTCCTTGGCCAAGGCCTTTAGGTTTCTTGAGATGGTCGATATCTCCTGTTCCCTGTTGCCGCCTTTTTGGCTTCCGCCTGCGGTCATGAGCTGCAAATAATCGATCACGATCATCTTAATGCCATGTTGGGAGGCCAGTCGCCTTGCCTTGGCCCTTAAATCAAAGATGGAAAGGGATGGGGTATCGTCTATAAACAACGGGGCGCTTTCGAGTGCTTTTACCTTTACGTTCAATTGTTCCCACTCGTGCTTCTCCAACCTTCCCGTGCGAAGTTTCTCTGAGGAGAGCCCGGTTTCTGCGGAAATAAGGCGGGTAATGAGCTGTACCGAAGACATTTCCAAGGAGAAGAAGGCAATGGGTATCTCAGAATTCACCGCAATATTGCGGGCCATGGATAATGTAAGTGCGGTTTTACCCATACCTGGCCGCGCCGCCACGATGATTAGGTCACTCGGCTGCCAACCGGAGGTGAGTTTATCCAATTTATCGAAGCCTGAAGGGATACCGCTCAAACCTTCCTTATTGGCGATTTCCTCGATCCGCTTTTTCGCTTGGATCACCAGGTTTTGTGCAGTTTCCGCAGAGCGCTTTAAATTGCCTTGGGTAACCTCGTACAGTTTGGCCTCCGCGTTGTCGAGAAGATCAAATACATCGGTTGCCTCATCGTAGGCATTTTCGATGATCTCATTCGAAATCTTGATCAGGCTTCGCTGTATATATTTCTGCAGTATGATACGGGCATGGAACTCAATATGCGCCGAAGAGGCGACCTTTTGGGTCAGTTTGATCAGATAAAAATCCCCGCCTACCGATTCCAATCGGCCATCTTTCTTCAATTGGGAAGAAACGGTTAATAAATCGACCGGTTCAGACGATTCGAACAATTTGAAGATGGCTTCGTAGACATGTCTATGGGCGTCCTT
>JBATHI010000151.1:0-2917 GCA_049666645.1 Flavobacteriaceae bacterium
ATCATTATCACTACGGTAATAGTCGGTTAGGCGATTCTGGTCGATGCTGTCGTTCTGCATTTGGCTGGAATACGAATCGACATCGGTGAATACATCCCCATCCCCTATATTGTCGTATTGGCTTGCCTGTTGCCCGAAGTAATCGGAATAGACATCCCCGTTCTGCTGCTGTCGCTGTTGCTGTGGCACAGGGGCCTGCCTTATAGGCCTTTCGACGCTTACTTGCCGGGTGCCCGTTGCATAGATGCCATCGTTGTCGTAATAGGATGCCTGTTGGTAGGATCCGCAGGAAATGGCGAAAATCGCGGCAAAGAGCGATAGGGCCATTCCGCTAAGCATCTTGTGGGGTCTTGATTGTATCATCGTATCAAAATTATATTGTTGAACATTTTAAAAATAGTTAGTTTTACCCAAATATTTTTTAATACCTGCACAAGATTTGTGCCAAACTATAAACAATGGGTAAAAATTTGACCAAGCGTAGCGAGGATTATTCCAAATGGTACAATGAACTTGTGGTGAAAGCGGATCTGGCCGAAAATTCAGGTGTTCGGGGCTGTATGGTCATCAAACCCTATGGTTTTGCCATCTGGGAGAAGATACAGTCGGGATTGGACAAGATGTTCAAGGAAACGGGCCATGAAAATGCCTATTTTCCGCTGTTTATACCAAAATCGTACCTCAGCAAGGAAGCGAGCCATGTGGAAGGTTTTGCCAAGGAATGTGCCGTGGTGACCCATTACCGCCTTAAAAATGCGGAGGACGGCAGCGGCATTATTGTTGATCCGGAGGCCAAACTGGAGGAGGAACTCATTGTAAGGCCCACTTCGGAGACCATTATATGGGATACTTATAGAAGATGGATACAGTCTTACCGGGACTTGCCTTTATTGATTAACCAGTGGGCCAATGTGGTGCGTTGGGAAATGCGCACCCGTTTGTTTCTGCGTACTTCGGAGTTCCTCTGGCAGGAGGGGCATACGGCCCATGCTACTGAAAAGGAAGCCATTACCGAGGCCGAATTGATTCTGGATATCTATGCCGATTTTGCCGAAAACCATATGGCCGTACCGGTCATCAAAGGTACCAAGACCGAAAGTGAACGGTTTGCGGGCGCTTTGGAAACCTATTGCATCGAGGCCCTTATGCAGGATGGAAAGGCATTGCAGGCAGGGACTTCCCATTTCTTGGGTCAGAATTTCGCAAAGGCCTTCGACGTTAAATTTGCGACCAAAGAAGGAAATCAGGAATATGTTTGGGCTACTTCATGGGGCGTTTCCACGCGATTGATCGGCGCATTGATCATGGCGCACAGCGATGACAATGGATTGGTACTTCCCCCAAAATTGGCGCCAATACAGGTAGTGATCGTACCCATTTATAAAGGTTTGGAGCAATTGGAGGCGATTTCCGAAAAAGTGAATCCCTTGGTGAAGGAGTTGCGCGCCAAAGGGATATCGGTGAAATATGATGATCGGGATACCCAGAAACCCGGATTCAAGTTCAACGAATATGAATTGAAGGGCGTTCCCGTTCGCCTGGCCATAGGCCAACGCGATCTTGACAACGGTACCTTTGAGGTGGCACGAAGGGATACGCTGGCCACAGAAACGGTCAGCGCCGAAGAATTGATGGGCAAGATCGAATTTTTATTGGAAGATATACAAAGGAATATTTTTCAGAGGGCATTCGATTTCAGACAGGCCCATATCACTGAAGCGAATTCCTATGAGGAATTTAAGTCTGTTTTGGAAAGGGAAGGAGGATTTATCGCGGCCCATTGGGATGGCAGCAGTGCCACCGAAGATAAAATCAAGGAAGAAACCAAGGCAACGATCCGCTGTATCCCTTTGGAAGCGAGATCGGAAAGTGGCCGTTGCATGGTCACCGGGAAACCCTCGGCAAAGAGGGTTCTTTTTGCCAAGGCGTATTAAGGATTTTTTGCCGGGAGCTGGCCCGCAAATTGGGACCAAAGTGTTGGTGGGGCCTTAATTTTGGGATACGGCCAAAAAATAATAAGAAGCAGTTGCGGTAGTAAAAAATAATTGTATTTTTGCATCCGCAATAAACGGAAGTTTTTTGAGATTTTGAAAGGTACGATCATGTCCATGGCGACCTGTTTTACAGGGATAATTGGATATGCGCGACCTTTCAAAGCAAGAATGGCCCGTTCGTCTAGGGGTTAGGACGCCAGGTTTTCATCCTGGTAACAGGGGTTCGATTCCCCTACGGGCTACGAAATACAAAGGGAACATTCTTTATTGGTTCAATGGAAGTCCCGGCGGATCGAGGGCGTTGAAATTGATGTTTTCCATGTTAAGGCCCGTTCGTCTAGGGGTTAGGACGCCAGGTTTTCATCCTGGTAACAGGGGTTCGATTCCCCTACGGGCTACAAAAGCTTCGAGGGAGGAATTGAATGAGAAATATTTTTAAATATAATTAGGAAATAAGATGGCAAATCACAAGTCGGCATTAAAGAGGATCAGAAGAAACGAAGCGGTAAGGTTGCGCAATAGGTACCAACATAAAACCACCCGTAACGTGATCAAAAAACTACGTAGCCTTGAAGATAAGAAGGAGGCGGAAACACTTTTCCCTACTGTGGTTAGCATGATCGACCGCCTGGCAAAACGCAATATCGTTCATGCGAACAAAGCGGCCAACCTGAAAAGCAAACTCGCCAAGCACGTTGCTGCCTTATAAGCGACCGCGCTGGTTATCCTATTCAAATGCCCTTGCAGAAAAGTGAGGGCATTTTTTGTTCCCCATCGACCTTGCTTTTATTGGCCCAAGATGTTTACCTGCCTCCCTTGCATGCGCACAAACCCAATAATAAAACAACCATACATGAACGCGATGGAGAGGTGGAGCAGCTTGCGCAACTTTAATTGCATATAAAGTTCCGAATCCAAAAGCC
>JBATHI010000152.1:0-2138 GCA_049666645.1 Flavobacteriaceae bacterium
AATAGCGGGAAACCGTCAATCGCACCGCGGATCCATCGCCCAGTTCCATTTCCCGTTGCACCAAGCCCTTGCCGAAAGAACGACGGCCCACAATGGTGCCCACGTCGTTGTCTTGCAGCGCACCCGCAATAATCTCACTTGCCGAAGCCGAACGTTCGTTGATCAGGATATATATCGGTTTGTCCTCGAAACCACCTTTATGGGTAGCATATACCGTATCGATCTTTCCTTTTTTGTTTTTGGTAAAAAGGATAACCTTATCCTCTGCCAAAAATTCATCGGCCATTTGTTCGGCGATGCCCAAATAGCCACCGGGATTGTCCCTTAAATCAAGGGTAAGTTTTTTTGCGCCTTGTTTTTCGAGCGCATCGAGGGCCGACTTGAATTCTTTAAAGGTCGATTCGGCAAATCGGTTGACCTGAATGTAGCCCATGTCATCGGTGAGCATATAATGGGCCACCACACTTTTTATCGGAATAAGGTCGCGTTTTACGTTCACCGTAAAAAACCTATCGTTCTCTTTGCGGTATACCTTCAGTTTCACGTAGCTGCCCCTTTTGCCCTTGAGCCGGTTCACGATCGATTCGCTGCCAAGCTTTCTGCCAAATAGGGTATCGTTATCGGCCATAAGGATTCTGTCTCCCGGCAATATTCCGTTCAGGAAACTCGGCCCCTTTTCAATGGTCTTGATGACCGAAATGGTATCGCGATATGCATAAAAGTTGATGCCTATTCCCACGAAATCGCCCTTCATGTTCTCAGAAACCTTGTCCATATCCCGTTCCGGAATATATACCGAATGCGGATCCAATTTTTCCAGGATATTGTTTACGGTAACATCCACAATACTGTCGGTGTCGATCTCATCGACATATTCATAATCGATATAGTCGATCAGGCGATTGAGCTTGTCCTTTTTTGAATTCGTGGTGAACAGCTTTTCCGGACTATCATTAAAATGCAGTTTTCCCCCAATGAAAACCCCAACGGCGAGCGCCAAGGCAATGATCGTGGGCCATATATAGTTATGTTTCCTGTTCATGACATTTGGGCGCTAAGGCACCATGCTTTCTATTATGGGCATATGAACCAGTTCAACGCCCGCTTTCCCTAAAAACTTCAAACCCGATTCGTCTTTATAGGCTATTTGGTACACTACACGTTTTATGCCACATTGATGGATCAGCTTGCTGCATTCCCTGCAGGGTGACAGGGTGATATATAGGGTCGCCCCTTCGCAAGATTGGGTCGAAGCGGCCACTTTGCTGATAGCGTTGGCTTCGGCATGTAGAACATACCACTTGGTATATCCAACTTCATCCTCACATGCATTTTCGAATCCGGTAGGGGTTCCATTGTACCCATCAGAAATGATCATGCGGTCTTTTACGATGATCGCGCCCACCTGTTTTCGCTTACAGAAGGAAAGTTTGCCCCATTCTTGGGCCATTCGTAAATAAGCCCTATCATATTTCTGCTGTTTGCTCTGCTTCATACCAAAAGACGGTGCATGGTTTAAATTTCCTGCTTCTGCAAAGATACTAAGATACCCGCTTTGACCTCTTATTACAATACAAAATGGTTAATTTTAAGTAAAAGTCGTTGACCCAGGGCTCACTTTTAAGGAAACGTTTGAACCAACATGGGTATTGTGACCAGTATGATCAATAGGGAAGCGACCAATACGAAAGATGGGGATTTTGACTTAAAAAGGAAGTGCCACAGATAAGAAATGCACAAGACCGATACCACAATAACGAGTTGGGAGATTTCTATCCCAGTTGCAAAGCCGAGCAAGGGCGATAACTTATCCTGTTCTTCCGCCATCAACATCTTAAAATAGTTGCTAAAACCAAAACCATGGATCAAGCCAAAAAAAGCCGTGGCAATCAGATGCAGCAACAGGTTTTTATGCCTTTTCTCCGCAGATACGTAGATTAAATTGAAAATGGCGGTCAAAAAGATGGTCACGGGAATCAAAAACTCGATAAGGGCCACATCCACCATCACCACACCATAGACCGACAATGCCAGGGAAAGACAATGGGCAACCGTAAAAACGGTAGCCAGCAGCAGCACGGGCTTCCAATGTTTGAAGGTAAACGGGGCAGCCAGAGCAGCTAGAAAAAGGATATGGT
>JBATHI010000153.1:0-1849 GCA_049666645.1 Flavobacteriaceae bacterium
GCCAGGGGGACCATTTCCAATGCCCCCCAGCTCAAGGCCTTGGGGGTCGAATTTCTGGAACAACCTTTAAAAGCGACCGACTGGCCAGGCATGGAAAGGGTCGCACACCACAGTGTCCTGCCCGTAATCGCCGATGAAAGCTGCATCGTGGAAGCGGATGTTATCAAATGTGCGCTCCATTTCAACGGCATCAATATCAAATTGACCAAATGCGGTGGCCTCACCCCCGCCCTGCGCATGATCAAGGAAGCCAAGCAGTTGGGCCTCAAGGTGATGGTGGGTTGCATGACCGAATCCACGGTGGGCATTTCGGCAATTGCGCAATTGTTGCCCCAGCTCGACTATGTGGATATGGATGGCGCGTTGCTCCTCAAGGAGGATATAGCCGAAGGCGTTAAAATATTGCCCGGTGGGCAATTGCGATTCCCTACCCTCGGGGGCAGCGGCATAAGCATGCTCAAATGATTGATTACATCGATTCGTTTCCGGGAAGGGAAATAAGTATTGACGGTAGACCCTACCTTTATTTCGGGGGTACGGCCTATTTGGGACTGCAGACCCACAAAGACTTCCAGCAACTGTTCATCAACAACATCAGTACCTATGGCACTGGCTATGGGGCCTCCCGAAAATCGAACGTGAGGATCTCGATTTATGGCCAAGCGGAAGAAAGCATGGCCCATTGGGTAGGAAGCGAGGCCTGCACTACCCTATCCTCAGGGTTCTTGGCGGGCCAACTCGTCGCGCAACATTTCGATTATCCGCAGTACAAACGTTTCTATGCGCCGAACAGCCATTCGGCCCTGTATGTTTCGAAAACCAAACCTTACGCTACCTTCACCACCATGGATATCGCGATAAGGCAGCACTTGACCGGCCATAACAAAAGTGTTCCGGTACTGTTCATGGACAGCATTGATTTTTCCGGGGGTAATTATCCCGATTTTGAAGGATTGAAAGCCTTGCCCTTGGAAGATATGATCTTGGTGGTCGACGATTCCCATGGTATCGGAATCGTGGGGGATCATGGCAGCGGCATTTACCAAAGTATCAAAATGCTCAACCCTAAAGAACTGCTGGTGTGCTGCTCACTGGGCAAAGGGTTTGGACTCCAGGCCGGTGCGATTTTTGGGGCTCAAGATAGGATCGAACAATTGACGGCCACCGATTTTTTCGGAGGGGCAAGTCCGGCCGCACCTGCGGTTATGGCCTCATTTGTTCAAGGGGAAAGCATTTTCCATGGGCAAAAGGCCATATTGCAGCAACATATAGGCTTTTTCCTAAAATCACTCCAAAATCCGGGGTATTTCAAATACTTGCCAGACCATCCCACATTTGGATATACAGATCAACGCTTGAGCGAATACCTGTACCAAAAAGGGTTCATCACCACCAACTTTCAATATCCCAGCGAATCGGCATCCGTGATGAGCCGTATCGTGCTCAGTGCGTCGCACCGGAAGGCAGACCTCCATAAACTGGCCACCGCGGTCAACGCCTTCTTAGGTTGAAATCATTGAAAGGGAGCTTTAACCGATAGATCCTTAAAATTTCCAAGCCCTTTTTGTTAAACTAAAAAATATTAATTGTACCTTTTAGGTATTCCTTTAACCAATAACTTAAAAGAACACGAATATGAAAAAAATATTTGGATTGGTTTTCCTCCTATTGATTCTGGTTTCGGCCACCGAATTGACAAAACCAACACAACAAACCCCACTTACCTTGGAGGGCAGTTGGGAACTTATCAATCGCTATAATTATGATGGTCAAAATGTGTCAGATACCATCCCCAATTTAAATGGATACCGACAGGTAAAGATATATAGCAAAGGAAAAGTAATGTGGA
>JBATHI010000154.1:0-14223 GCA_049666645.1 Flavobacteriaceae bacterium
CACGACACTACCGATTTAAAGGAAAAATTCTGGAGAGAAACATTCCAAGAGCGAAGGGAAGCTTTGATGCCTTTTTTTTGGAAGGAAGTCACTAAAATGGGACAACTCCATGGAAATCGGGATTTGGGCAACAAAGTAGATTTGACCAATAAAATGTGGTTTTCCTATCCTGGATACAACGAAATCCTCACCGGCTTGGCAGATGATGACCGGATCGTGAGCAACGATATGATCGACAACCCCAACACTACCGTACTCGAACTTGCCAACAAGTCTACAAACTATGCCGGGAAGGTTGCGGCCTTTGGCAGTTGGGATGTTTTTCCCTTTATTGTCAACGAAGGCCGATCCGGGGTGCCGGTGAATGCGGGTTTTGAAAATGCAACGGGTGATGGTTTAAGCGAGCGGGAAATCTTTCTCAACGAATTGCAGGCAAGGGTTCCCAGTCCTTGGGGCAGTGTAAGGCTTGACGCCTTCACCCATTATTATGCCCTCGAGCACATGAAAAAAGGACATCCCGAGCTGGTTTTCATCTCTTATGGGGAAACCGATGATTTTGCCCATGATGGTAACTATCAGGCCTATCTCAAGTCTGCCCACAACACCGATGCGATGATCAGGGAACTGTGGGATTTTACCCAAAAAGACCCTTTCTATAAGGGGCAGACGATTTTTATCGTTACCACCGATCACGGCAGGGGCACAGCACCTCTGGAAACCTGGAAAGGGCATGGTGATGTGGTCCGGGGCGCCGGGGAGGTTTGGATGGTCGTATTTGGTAACGGCATCGCGCCACGGGGTGAGATAACAAGGCCAGAACAGCTTTATAGCAACCAAATCGCACCGACCATCATGGGCCTATTGGAACTGGATATCGATAAGAAAAAGATGCCCGCCCCGACGCTTGACATTTATCCTGAATAATAAGGGATTTCATAAAGCTAAGATGACTATTACTTAACCTTTTTTGGTAAAAATTGCCCGAGTTTTGTTCTCAAGAGTTGTTGTGTAATTCTAAGTTTGAGTTAGTTGAAAAAAACCGGTGCCGGCCTTCCGCATCGGTTTTGGCTTTTCGTGCAAAGGTTCATTCGGGATCAAACTTTTTGCGGCCCTGTTTTTTTTGGGCCAGGGCCTTTTTGCGGCGCAGGCGCTTCTCAATGGCCGATTTCGATGGCGTGGTAGCTCTTCTTTTTTTGGCGACATGGAGGGCGGCTTCCAAGATTTCGAAAAGACGCTTTATGGCGAATTGCTTGTTCTTGTGTTGGCTCCTACTTTCGTCACATTGGAGCATCAGCACCTTTTCCTTGGTCAAACGTTTGTCCAATTTTAGGAAAATGCGGTCCTTCTCCCAAGCCGAAAGCCCGTTGGAGGCCAATACATCAAAGGTGATTTCGATTTTTGAAGAAACTTTGTTGACGTGCTGTCCCCCGGCCCCGCCACTTCGCACGGCCTTGAACTGCAATTCTTTCAATAATTGGGCCTTGTTCATATCTTAAACCTCTGCAAGTCGTTGGTTGATGGTCTCAATGGAAATATTGAGGAAGACTTTTTTGCCTTTTTCCAATGGCAAATGATGGTTGAAATAAAGCTTTTTGCCTTCAAAGTTGCCCACCATCATATAGTTTCCCCCTATATAGAACGATCTGTCCACCGTCACTTCCAGCCCTGATTTCTCCGAAACCTTAAATTCTTGGGGGTACACGATGATATGCCTTTTGGTATCGGCATACGACTTGATGATATGCAACGGAATATGGTTGGCTTCCCCGAACAGTGAAGCGACATACATACTTTTTGGCCTTTCATACAAGTTTTTAGGGGTATCGTCGGCCAGGATCCCGGCATCTTTGATGACGACGACGCGATCTGCGAAGCCCAGCACATCGTTTTGGTCGTGCGTTGCGGTGATAACGGTGGTCTGCTGCTCTTTTAAATAGGAAAAAAGGTTGCGGCGGAGGCTGTTCTTTCTGAAATTATCGATATGTCCAAAAGGTTCGTCCAACAACAATAGCTGGGGTTCTTGGGCCAGCACCCTTGCCAGGGCAATTCGCTGCTGCTGGCCGCCACTCAAATATTTCACTTTGGTATTGGCGAATTCGGTCATTTCCAGGATCTCGAGCAATTCAGCCGTGCGCCGCTTCATTTCTTCAGGCTCGAATGCGGATAGGAATTGCCCCACATTTTCCGCGGCGGTGGTAAACGGCATAAGATCATAATCTTGGGAAAGGTATTTCATATTAGGTTCCCCTGGCACCAGGTTGAAGTCCGGCCCCAGCACTTCCCGGCCATCCCATACTACTTTCCCTTTTTGCACCTGTAAAAGGCCATAGATTATTTTAAGGAGGGTGCTTTTACCACAACCACTTTCACCGATAATGGAGAGATGTTCTCCCTTGGCCACTTTTAGGGTAATATTTTCCAAAACCGGAACGGACCCGTAGGCAAAACTAACATTTTGAAGGTGCAGCATGGTTTTTAGAAGCGGATAATAAGTTAGGGCGAAATTAAGGTTACTCCGTTAAATAAAGAAAAATCCCATGCTTTTTTGAGGTGGCCCATTTGTGCGGGCAGGGCCTAAAATGTTTTAGGAAAGACTTTGCCAGAATAACCATAAGCTGTTTTCGATGGGGCGGTACACTACCGAAGCGGTTATCTCCTTGAACGATATGGGCTAATCCTTAAATTCCTTCAAAACCGATTGATTGGGGAGGGTTTCGAAGCCCATGTTGTAGAACGTAAAGGCAAATATATCTGCATATTGTTCGATGGTCTTGCTCACGGGCGTTCCCGCACCGTGTCCCGCATTGGTCTCGATTCGGATCAAGGTAGGGTTGTCGCCCGTTTGTTTTTCCTGTAGTTCGGCCGCAAATTTAAAGCTATGAGCCGGAACCACTCGATCATCGTGATCCCCGGTAGTGACCAAGGTGGCCGGATAGGAAACCCCAGGTTTCATATTGTGCACGGGGGAATATCCCTTTAGATATTCAAACATTTCCTTGCTGTCCTGAGCAGTGCCGTAATCATAGGCCCAACCGGCCCCGGCCGTAAAGGTGTGGTACCGCAACATGTCCATGACGCCGACGGCGGGCAGGGCCACTTTCATCAGATCGGGCCGTTGTGTCATCGTGGCGCCCACCAAAAGCCCTCCGTTGCTGCCCCCACGAATGGCCAGAAAATCAGGGGAGGTATACTTTTGATCGATCAGGTATTCTGCTGCGGCGATGAAATCATCGAAAACGTTTTGTTTGTTGGTCTTGATGCCGGCATCGTGCCATGTTTTTCCATATTCACCGCCACCCCTTAAATTGGGTACCGCATACACGCCGCCCTGCTCCAACCATATGGTGTTCACGATGCTGAACGAGGGGGTAAGGCTGATATTGAACCCACCATAGCCATAAAGTAGCGTTGGATTTTTACCGTTCAATTTCAGGCCTTTTTTGTAGGTGATGATCATGGGCACCTTGGTGCCGTCCTTGGATTGGTAAAATATTTGTTTCGATTCGTAATCTTCAGGGTTAAAGTCGATTTCAGGTTTCCAATGGAGCTTATAATCGCCGGTTTCCACTTGATATTGATACGAGGAACCCGGAATGATATAGTTGGTGAAGGAAAAATAGATCTCCTTTTCTTCCTTCTTCCCGCCAAACCCCGAAACGCTGCCCACGCCGGGAAGTTTTACCTCGCGAACCAATTTTCCATCATAATCGTACTGCAAAACTTTGGAGATGGCATCGATCATATATTCCGCAAAAAAATATCCGCCTCCTTTGTTCGGGGAGAGCACATGTTCGGTTTCCGGAATAAAGTCTACCCAACGCTCCGGTATGGGATCCGATGCATCGACCGAGACCATTTTTTTATTCGGCGCATTCCTGTTGGTAACGATGAACAGTTTAGGACCCATATTGTCGATGATATAGCTGTCCGATTCTTCATTATCGGATATGGTGACCAATTCACTGTTCAGCTGGGTTAGGTCTTTTAAGAACAGTTTGTTGCCCGATGTTGAATTCGAGGCCGAAATGATCAAATAATGTTCGTCTTCGGTGACCGTAGCTCCTGTATAACGGTGTTTTTGGGCTGGGGTTCCCCCGTACACCAAAATATCCGATTTTTGGGGAGTACCCAATTTATGGTAATAAACCTTGTGCTGATCGGTTTTGGCGGAGCGTTCGCTGCCTTTGGGTTTATCGTAGCTCGAATAGTAATAACCTTCGTTGCCCAACCAAGAAATGCCACTGAATTTGAGGTCCACCAAAGTATCCTCCACGATTTCCATGGTCTGGGTTTCCAATACAATGCCCTTTCGCCAATCGCTGCCCCCTACTGAAATTTGATAGGCAGCCAGGGCCCCGTCTTTCGTAAAACTAAGGCCGGCCAAAGAGGTGGTGCCATCCTTTGAAAACGTATTGGGATCCAAAAAAACGGAGGCTTGCCCTCCATCTTTTTGACGGTAGAGCACACTTTGGTTCTGTAGCCCGTCGTTTTTATAGAAATAAGTGTAGTCGCCTTCCTTGAACGGGGCGCTCAATTTTTCATAGTTCCAAAGTTTTTCAAGGCGTTCTTTCAGCTGTTGCCGAAAAGCGATCTGTTCCAAATAGCCAAAAGTCACTTTGTTCTGGTCCTTGACCCAGGTTTCGGTCTCTGGGCTAAGGTCGTCTTCCAGCCAGCGATAGGGATCTTTGACCTGTATATCGAAATAGGTATCTACGGTATCCACTTTTGCGGTGGTTGGATATGTCACGGGAATCTTATTTTTTTTGGGATCGTTCTTGCAGGCAAGTATCATCAGGGAAGCTGCCAATAAGGGCCAATAATATTTCATGGCAAAGCATTTTGAGGACCTAAAATAGGATAAAAAAACCTTTGGAAAGTGACTGCCCCAAAGGTTTAACAGTATTTTAAGTGGCCTTACCGTACCAGTCCGTTGTCAACCAGATATTCCGCAATCTGTATGGCATTGGTCGCGGCGCCTTTCCTGAGATTATCGGCGACGATCCACATATTCAGGGTATTGCGCTGGCTTTCATCCCTGCGGATACGTCCTACGAATACCTCATCCTTGTCATGGGCATATATGGGCATGGGATAGGTGTTCGTCTCCGGATTGTCCTGTACCACCACTCCCGGGGTATTCTGTAAAAGCAGACGCACTTCGCTCAGTTCAAAATCGTTTGTAAACTCCACGTTCACCGATTCCGAATGCCCTCCGGCCGTGGGTATTCTCACCGCGGTGGCAGAGACCGAAAAAGTACGGTCGTTGAGGATTTTTTGCGGCTCACGTGCCAATTTCATCTCTTCTTTGGTATAGCCGTTCTCCAAAAACGAATCGCAGTGCGGAAGTGCATTTCTGCCGATCGGATAGGGATAGGCCATCTCTCCTTGTACACCATTGATTTCATTTTCCAATTGCCGTACGGCCTTTACCCCGGTGCCAGATACCGATTGATAGGTCGATACCACCACCCGTTTCATATGGTATTTTTTGTGCAGTGGCGCCAAGACCATCACCAGTTGAATGGTGGAGCAATTGGGATTGGCGATGATCTTGTCGTTGGCCGACAGTTCATGGGCATTGATCTCCGGAACGATCAGTTTTTTATCGGGATCCATGCGCCAGGCGGATGAATTGTCGACCACGGTGGTCCCTACTTCGGCAAATTTGGGCGCCCATTCCAGCGATGTGCCCCCCCCTGCCGAAAAAATGGCGATCTGTGGCTTTGCGGCCACTGCCTCGGCCATGGAAATGATCTTGTGGTCTTTGCCCCGATAGGGCAAGGTCTTCCCTACCGATCGCTCGGAAGCGACCAGGAGCAATTCGGTCAACGGAAAATCGCGCTCCGCCAACACCCTTAATATCACTTCGCCCACCATTCCCGTCGCCCCGACAACCGCTACTTTCATCTTTTTTGATTTAGGCGTTAAAAATACGGCAAGCTTTGTGATTGCACAAGCAAAGCAGCATCGAATTATAATAATTACAACAAAATGTTATATTTAAAACAAACAGGAAGAGGGAACCCAAAAAGAACCCCTGTCATAGGACAGGGGTTTAGGAATATACAGTGTAGCGGTTACTCCCATTGGTAAGGGAGATCAATGGGATTATTTTTTTAGGAGATCTCGGATCTGTGTCAAAAGCTCTTCTTGTGAAGGGCCACTTGGCGCTGGGGGAGCTGGGGGTGTCTTGGTCTTGTTATAGGCCTTGATGATAATGAACATCACCAATCCGACGATGATCAGGTTCACGATGGTATTGACCCATGCGCCCCATCGCACGGCGTTTTCGGCCACATAGCCTTCCTCACCGGCCACGCCAGAGGCTTCGGTCAATACATACTTCAGGTTGGCAAAGTCGACCCCTCCCGAAAAATGGCCCACGATGGGCATGATGATATCGGATACGAATCCGTTCACGACAAGGCCCACTGCGCCCGCCATGATTACTGCAACGGCAAATTCGATGACATTGCCGGTCATGATAAAATTCTTAAATTCTTTGAACATGATATAGTTGATTTAATTGGTTAATGCCGTGCAATTTAAGAAAATTATTTTCTTAATGAACTGTTAACTTCCAATAAAAATCCTTTGGACCCGTTGCGATATCCCCGTCAACAGTTCATAGGAAATCGTTTGTGCCGTGGAAGCAAAAGACACGGCGGTGGGATTGGATCCGAACACGATGACCTCATCGCCTTCATTGCAATCGATGTCGGTAACATCGATCATGATCATATCCATGCATACATTACCGATGATGAATGCCTTGTTTCCGTTGACCATCACATAGGTTTTGCCGTTGCCATATTGGCGACCAATGCCATCGGCATGACCAAGGGGAAGTGTTGCAGTGGTTCGATGTGCTGTGGAGGTAAAGCCTCGGTTATACCCCACACTCTCTCCCGGTTTGATATGATGTATTTGGGAGATAACGGTTTTTAGCGTGGCCACGGGCTTCAATTGCGGGTCTATTTTGGCATCGTTCCCAAAACCGTACAAGCCGATTCCGCTCCGCACCATATCGTACTGTGCCTCCTCATAGTTCAGGATACCCGATGTGTTTAGGATATGTCGAAAAGGCTTGTCGGCCATGTCAACGTCCAAGGTATCGGCAATCTTTTTAAAAGTCGCGATCTGACGCAGGGTAAATTCCATTTCGGCCCAATCTTCGGATGCGGCCAAATGCGAAAAAACCGAGGTTACCCTTATTTCCGATCGCCCTTTCAATTGTTCCAAGATAAAATCGACATCTTTTTCCCAAAAACCAAGGCGATTGAGGCCGGTATTGAACTTTAAGTGTACCGGATAGGATTGCTGTCCCTGTGCGGCCGCTACGGCCAGAAACGCTTTCAAGATCCTGGGGGAATACAGACTTGGTTCCAAACAATGGCGGATCAGTTCCTCAAAATTGCCGGGTTGGGGATGCAGTACCAGAATGGGTTTGGTGATGCCCGCCATGCGCAAGGCGGTGCCTTCCTTGACATAGGCTACCGCAAAATAATCGGCCCCCAGGGCTTCCAGTTTCAAGGCGACCTTTTCGGCATCGCTGCCATAGGCAAAAGCTTTTACCACGCCCAAAAATTTGGTGCCGGGAGTGAGCTTGGAACGCAGATAGTTATAATTGTGTTCAAGGGCGTCCAGATCGATTTCCAGAACCGTTTCGGTGGCCTTAGGCATTCTTTTTCTTTTCGTTTGGGGTAATTTCTTCGGCCTCTACTTCCATTTTGCCCACTTTTTCCCGGAGCATGGCCTTGAAGAACGCGGCACGGCTCAAAGGTTCATAGGCGTCGGTTTCTCCCAAGAGCACCAATTTATCGTTTTTCGATTTTCGAAAACTATAATTGGCCAGATTGCCGGTGCGCGTGCAAATGGCATGCACTTTGGTGACATATTCGGCAGTGGCCATCAAAGCGGGCATGGGCCCGAAAGGATTTCCTTTGAAATCCATATCCAAACCGGCAACGACCACCCTGACGCCCTTGTTGGCAAGATCGTTGCAAACCGTCACGATCTCATCATCGAAAAACTGTGCCTCGTCTATTCCCACCACATCGCAACCATCGGCCAAAAGTCTGATGTTGGCCGCTGCGGGAACCGGGGTAGACCTGATTTCGTTGGCATCGTGTGATATCACCTTATCATCGTGATAACGGGTATCGACCATCGGCTTGAAAATTTCCACCTTCTGTTTGGCAAACTTGGCCCTTTTCAACCTTCGGATCAGTTCCTCGGTCTTTCCGGAGAACATCGAGCCGCAGATAACTTCGATCCAGCCGAATTGTTCTTTGGGGTTTACCGTGTTTTCCAGAAACATTTTGTAATTTTAGACGAAAATAGGGTGTTTTTTCGTTCTTGTTTAAGAAAGATAAAATTAAAAAAAAGAACATCCTTGATACCAAAGAAAAAAATAGCACGATGAAGAGAAAATTGAAGGAAGAGCTGCGAAAATTGTCGACCGATATCATTACGGCACGTGATATGAACGATATTTCAGAACTGTACGAGGCCTCCAGGACTTTGTACGAAAAATTGGCCGTATTGAAATTTATTGAGGAGAAACTGCAGGATGTCGAAATCGATGTTTCGAAAAATGTAGTTGCGGCAAAATTCGAGAAAATGGCAAGTATGGTGCTCAGTGCCAATGCTTCGGTGCCCGAAACCAATCCGCATCAGGAAGATATCATTACCCCAGGGATGGACACCATCAAGCATATGGTCTCTGAAATGTCCGACAATGCCACGGAAGAAGATGTATTGGCCGAATTTCTGGCGAAGCCCAATTACATGAAAAACGATAAGGAGCTTTTTATGCCAAAGAATGAACCTCTAACGACAAAGGAGGCCAAACAAAAATCGCTGAACGACAAATTGGGCCAAAAGGAAATCAAGGTTGACCTGAACAACAAACTCGCTTTTATCAAACACCTCTTCAACGGCAGTTCGGAAGACTATAACCGTGTTCTGTCACAGTTGGGGACCATCGAAACCCTTGAGCGATCGATCTCTTTTGTGAACAATATGGTTAAACCGGATTATGGCAATTGGGAGGGAAAAGAGGAATACGAAGTACGGTTCATGGAACTGATCGAACGAAAGTTCTCCTGATCCACACTCCGTCACACAAGAATTGAACCCTACACAGCGTAGGGTTTTTTATTCAATGGTTTCAACACAATAAGGAGGACCTCCGCATCAACCAAATTATAAAGACCTAGAAAAAAAATGGGAAAATTATACCTGGTACCCACGCCGATCGGCAACCTGGAAGACATCACCCTTCGCGCCTTGCGCATTTTGAAGCAAGTCGATTTTATTTTGGCGGAAGATACCCGAACCAGTGGGAAGTTACTACACCATTTTCAGATTGCCACTCCGATGCAGAGCCATCACATGCACAACGAGCACAAAAGGCTCGATGACCTGATCAAGCGCTTGCAGGCCGGGGAACAAATGGCATTGATATCCGATGCCGGTACCCCTGGCATTTCCGACCCCGGATTCCTGCTCACAAGGGCCTGTATCGAAAACGACATCGACGTGGAATGCCTACCAGGGGCAACCGCATTCGTGCCTGCACTGGTGAACAGCGGGATGCCCAGCGATCGATTCGTTTTTGAGGGTTTTTTACCGGTCAAAAAAGGCCGGCAGACCCGGTTGCAACAGTTGGCGGAAGAAAGCCGTACCATGATCCTCTATGAATCGCCCCATAAACTGCTCAAGACCTTGGCACAAATCGTCGAATATTTCGGGGCGGAAAGACAGGTCGCCGTATGCAGGGAACTCACCAAGATGTACGAAGAAACCATAAGGGGAACCGCTGCCCATGTGCTCGAGCATTATACCAAGAAACCTGCCAAGGGTGAAATTGTGATCGTGGTGGCGGGAAAAAAATAATGCGGGCACTCTTCCGAAAAAACTTAAATTGAAGCCATGATGACGCCATGGCTCATTTCCTTGTTCACGGTTTTGGCCGTTTATTTCCTGGATCGATGGGAAAATCGGCACCTCCGATCGCTTTTTGATTGGGTCCCGGCCATCCTGCTCGCCTATCTCATTCCCGCCTTGGTTTCCCATGCGCTCGATGCGGATTATTCCCAGGCGGGGATACACCGGTTCAGCAGGGACCTTTTTATTCCCTTGGCCATCATTTCTGTTATGGCCAGCCTATCCTTAGGACAATTGAAGGCCATTGGATTGAAGCCGATCCTGCTTTTTTTATCGGGATCATTTTTTATTGCCCTGTGCCCCGTTTTGTTGTTGTTGGGAATATCGGAATCGGATCTCGTCACGAACACCATGTTGCAAGGGGAATATTGGAAGGGCATTCCGCCCATCGTGGGCAGCTGGATCGGCGGGAGTACCAGTCAATTGGTATTGAAGGAACTCGTGGAGTGCCCCGAGCATATTTTCCTGTCGGTTTTGGTGATGGACAACATATTGGTGAATATCTGGACCATCCTCATGTTCCAGGCCATTAAGAAAAGCCGATACCTGAACGGCCTGTTCCGTATATCCGATCTTGCCATGCCCGAAGACCTGCGTGCCGAAGCTAAAAATCCCCTTTCCCCTTGGTACTGCAGTGCGATCATGATCTTGGCCATTGCCATTTGCCACGTATCGATCGAAAGTTTTGTCGGCAAGGTGGTCGTGCTTTCGTTGGTGGGGCTGGCCTTGAGCAATTTCATTCCCAAATGGAATTTTCGTTTTTCATTGAAAATGGGGGGCGTCCTGATTCTAGTGGTCATGGCCGTACTGGGGCTGAAACTGCAGTTTGCGACCCTCGGTTTCAACGGCGAATTTTTGACCTTTTTGATTATTTGGATCTTGAGCCATTTTGTTTTCATGGTCTTGATCGCCAAGGTATTGAACGTAAATATGGCATGGGTACCCATTGCCAGCATGGCGAATGTTGGGGGTATCGCGACCGCACCTGCGGTTACGGCCGCCTATGAAAAAAAGTGGATGCCACATGCCATCGTTCTGGCCATATTGAGCATGGCCACCGGCACTTTCTGGGGGATGTTCACGATTCATTTATTACGTACTTTTTTGGTTTGGAAGGGATAGGAGTGCCGAAAACCTCGGTCGCAAATCGGTGGGCAGATCAATATACGCCACCCCCGTGTTTCCCTTTTTCCCAGCCGTGTTTCCCCAAGTACCGTACCCCGCTTTCAACCGCACCATCTTCGATGTTGGTGCCCATGGAATCGTTCCAACGGTTCAAAAAGCCGAATAATGCGATAACGCCCAATATCTCAACGATTTCCCCTTCGTTCCAATGGTGGTACAACCGTTCCTTGATCTCGGCGTTTACCCCGTTGGGCACCTGGGAGGCCAAGAGCGAAAAGTCCAAGGCAGCCCTTTCCGCCTCCGAAAACGATCCATGGGTCCGATACTCCCAAATATGGTCGAGCTGTTCCTGCTCCGCCCCGTAACGCTCGGCTGCCCTGATGGCATGGGCCTGGCAGTATCGGCAGCCACTGGCATTGCTGCTCACCCAGGCAATCATTCTTTTCAGGGCGGAAGTCACCCTGCCCTCATTGGCCATGACCGCCTTGTTGAGGTTGATAAAAGCCTTTGAAATTGCCGGCCGATGTTGCATGGTGAGCACCGAGTTCGGGCAAAAACCAAGGGTCTCGTTAAAGAAGCGCGATAATTCCTTGGTTTCGGCATCGTGGTCTGAAGGAAGCGGTTTTACTAATGGCATACTGTAATGATTTTACCGGGTTTTATGTTACTTTTGACACTGCAATGATGATGCTAACAAGAAACAAAAAATAATGGGGACCACAAATCATATCACGACCAAATGGCTGGGCAATATGGCCTTCGAGAGTACCAATCCTTCCGGATTGACCTTAAAAATCGATGCAGGCCCCGACGACGGGGGCGAGGGCAACGGTTTTCGACCCAAGGCATTGATGCTTTCTTCCATGGCAGGATGTTCGGGATTGGACGTGGCCGGCCTCATCAAAAAAATGAAGTTGGAAGTCGAAAACTTCCATATTGAGACCATTGCCCAACTGACCGACGAACACCCTAAATATTACGATAAGGTATTGGTTGAATTCCATTTTCATGGGGCCAATCTAAAGGAAGACAAGCTCAAAAGGGCGGTCGACCTATCGGTTGAAAAGTATTGCGGAGTGATGGAGATGTTCAGACATTTCGCCAAGATCGAGATCAAGACGATTTTTCACCATCAATAACATTTTCCGCCAAGGATGCTGGTCCTTGACTTTTGGCCAAAACTTCCTGGTGGTATTTCAGTTAAAAATAGAACTCCTTTCGGAGTGAACGAATAGTGTGGGATAGTATGCGATGGACGCTCAGACCAAGACCGGAACAACAAAGGATCGACCAATTGGCCGAAACGCTCAAGGTTGATGCGCTGGTCGCCCAATTGCTTTTACAGCGGGGGATCAACAACTACGATGAGGCAAAAATGTTTTTTCGGCCCCAGTTGGCCCATTTGCACGACCCTTTTTTGATGAAGGACATGGATCTGGCAGTGGCCCGTATCGAAACGGCCATCTCCAGGCAGGAGAACATTTTGGTATTTGGGGACTATGACGTGGACGGTACCACCGCCGTCGCTCTGGTTTCGTCCTATCTTTTGCAATATTATCCCAACGTCGCGACCTACATCCCCGATCGATATGCCGAAGGATATGGTATTTCCCTTCAGGGCATCGATTTTGCGGAAGACAATTCCTTTTCCTTGATCATTGCACTTGATTGCGGGATAAAGGCGCTTGATAAGGTCGATTATGCGAAGAAAAAGGGCATTGACTTCATCATTTGCGACCACCATCGACCGGGGGCCCAACTACCCGATGCGATCGCAGTGCTGGATCCCAAAAGGGAAGATTGCCACTATCCGTATGACGAACTCTGTGGCTGCGGGGTGGGATTTAAATTGATCCAGGCCTTGGCATCACGACAAGGGGTTGCCATCGATGCCTTATTACCATATCTTGATCTGGTGGCCACGGCCATCGGGGCAGATATCGTTCCAATAACCGGGGAGAATCGCATACTGGCCCATTTTGGCCTTCAGGTGATAAATTCGAACCCCAGGGCCGGCATCAGGGCCATCATCGACCAAATCAACAAAAGTGAACTCAGCATTACCGATGTGGTCTTTATCATCGCTCCGAGAATCAATGCCGCCGGGCGAATGGAGCATGGGCAACATGCGGTGAATCTCCTTACGGCCACGGACGGCGAGATTGCGACTAGCATTGCCAAAGACATCGAACAATTCAACACCGATAGAAGGAACTTGGATCAGGAAATAACCTTGGAAGCACTGGGCCAAATCGAGCAAAACAAGGAAGAAGACCGGTTTACCTCAGTGGTCTATAAAGATACCTGGCACAAGGGGGTCATAGGTATCGTGGCCTCCCGTTTAACGGAAACCTATTACAGGCCAACCCTCGTTTTTACGAAAAGCGGCAACAAACTGGCAGCTTCCGCACGTTCGGTGAAGGGGTTCGATGTGTACCATGCCCTTGAAGGCTGTTCCGACTGCATCGAACAGTTTGGCGGGCATAAGTACGCAGCGGGCCTTACCCTGTTGGAAGAGCAATATGAGGCCTTCAAATCACGGTTCGAGCAAGTGGTTTCGGAAAGCATCGACCCTAATTTATTGATTCCCGAACTCACGGCCGATGCGCTGATCGGCTTCGATCAAATCAATCCGAAATTGTTGAGGATCCTTCAGCAATTTGCCCCATTCGGACCGGGCAACATGACCCCGGTTTTCATGACGGAACATTTGGCCGACACGGGCTATGCCAAACAGGTTGGTGAAAGCGGGGTGCATTTGAAGGTTTCATTGACCCAGAATGGATATGGCCCTTTGGGAGGCATAGGTTTCAATTTGGGCGATAAGATTGAACTCGTTTCAGGAAAAAAAACCTTTAGTGCCCTATATACCCTTGAGGAAAATGAATGGCAGGGCAATACCAGCATCCAGCTCAAGATCAAGGACCTCCGGAAGTAATCGATTCCCTCAGGGGAAGTCTTCTCGAGAATCCTCCTTAGTTGGCTGGGACCAACTCGAGACTTGATTTATTTCCACCATGAAGGCCATGCAAGATGATATAATAATATCTTTGGCACTTATTTTTTACGGGCAACCACTATGGATCCATATGCCGCTTTGCGCTTTAAAGAATTCAATGTTTTTCTGGGGGTGCGTTTTGCCATGGT
>JBATHI010000155.1:0-4269 GCA_049666645.1 Flavobacteriaceae bacterium
GGTTTGGTACCGCGACGCCGACGGTGATGGTTTTGCTGCCCTAGCGGCGATAACAAGCTGTACCAGTCCGGGAACGGAATACACCCTCAATACCTTGCCAACCACCGATTGCGACGATGACAATGCCGTTATCAACCCTGCCACGGTATGGTACCTCGACGCGGACGGGGACGGCTATGCCGATCCCGCCACCGTGCAGAGCTGTGCGAGCCCGGGCACCGGGTATACCACCACAGTGCTGCCCACTACTGACTGTGATGACAATGATGGTACAGTGAACCTCAACGCATTATGGTACCTCGATGCCGACGGGGACGGCTATGCGGATGCCCTACCCATCAACAATTGCTCGAGTCCGGGAGAAGGCTATTCCACAGAGGAATTGCCTTTGGAACCTGCAGTGGAGATCGAAATGATCGTTTATCCCAATCCTTCCGCAGGCCTATATCGGGTTGCCATGGATAAGGAATACCGCCAATTGGAGGTCTCCGTGGCAACCGCTTCCAATCAATCCGTATTCAGGAAAATCTATTTCGAAACGAAGGATATCGACATCGATTTTTCCGCGCTGAGTTCCGGGGTTTACTTTTTGAATATTACGGCAGAAGGAAACAGTCTAGGTAGTTTTAAGATGGTCCGTAAGTAGCTCGGCTTCTTTAACCCAATACCACTTCATCGACATTTGGGAGATGTTCCGTATCACGGACCATAACGTTCCTTCAACCAGACTTTTTGGAGTTCCCTTTTTAAGATCAAAAAGGAAACCTGCTCCGCTACCTCGACCACATCGGTAACCTGGATGTCTTTGAAGGCTTTTTCCGGAACATCGACCACATAGAGCAGATTGAGATAATCCGCAAACCGTTCCATGATCAGATAATAGATTTTTTCATGCAAAATGGCCCGTAATTCATCAGGAGCGATTTCTACCTGAAAATCGATCGGAACATTCGCCAAGCCAAAATCCTTATCCAACTGAACCACTAACTTCTGATACAGACGCGATTTGATCGCATCCTTCAACAAAACGCTGCTGTTTGGAAAATTAGAGAGCATAGTAGATGTACGAAGTTGGCGATGATTTGGTTTATCTTGGGTAAGCCGCATCCAAAAATATCGTTTAAAAGCACGCTTACCTTTCTTTAGCCCTATTGAAAGGGATTGGGTTGCCCCAACAAAAAGAGCAATCTTATGGCCCAGTTCCGATCCAAAACGATAATGACTACTTTTTGTAAACGATGCCGTTCTTCATCACGAAGACTACATTTTCCAGCGTTTTGACATTCGTTTCGGGATTTTCCCCAACGGCGATGATATCGGCCAAATACCCCTCCTTCAGCTGTCCGAGTTCAGTTTCCATGCCCAAAAGTGATGCATTGGTTACGGTCGCGGCCTTTAATGATTCCATCACCGGAATACCGGCCTCCAGAAGATAATTGAACTCCATGGCGTTGAGTCCATGTGGAAATACGCCGGCATCGGTACCAAAGGCCATGGGAACACCCTTTTTATAAGCCTTTCCAATCGTAGCTTGGTGCTTTGGGCCGATTTCCAATGCCTTTTGGGCCACCACTTCCGGAAAAAATCCGGGCACATTGGCCTTTTCCGCCACCTGTTTGCCCGCAGTGATCGTGGGCACCAAATAACACTGGTGTTTTTTCATCAATTCCATGGTTTCCTCACTCATCAGCGTACCATGCTCAATGGTGTTCACGCCGCCCAAAACAGCGAGTTTCATCCCTTCATCGCCATGGGCATGGGCGGCCACCATAAAACCGTAGTCCTTGGCGGTGGTGGTGATCGCTTGTATTTCTTCCAGGGTAAACTGGGGGTTCTGTCCACTTTTTGCCACGCTCAATACCCCTCCCGTGGCAGTGATCTTGATCAAATCCGCACCTTCCTTATACCGTTGGCGCACCGCCTTTCTACCATCGTCCGCAGAATTCACGACCCCTTCCTTGGGGCCCGGATCGCCCATCAGGTCTTTGCGCGTACCGTTGGTGGGATCGGCGTGCCCGCCTGTTGTGGCCAAGGATTTGCCCGAAGTGAATATTCGGGGACCATCGACCGAGCCACTGCTAATGGCCTTGCGTAGTGAGATGTTGACTCCAGTGCCCCCCAAATCCCTGACCGTGGTGAACCCTGCCATTAAGGTACGTTTGGCATACACGGTGGCCTGAAGCGCTACATCGGCTTCATTATCGGTAAACCTTTTGATATAGGTCTGGGGATTGAATTCAGATTCGATATGTACGTGCATATCGATCAGTCCGGGAAGTACCGTCTTGTTTTTTAAATCGATGGTTTGATCGTTTGGCCCAGCGGAGAGATACCCGTTACCCATGCTTTTTATCCGGTTGCCCGCAACGACGACCGTTTTTTCCCGAAGCACTTCCCCCGTGCGGGTATCGATAAGACTTCCGCAATGGATATAGGTATCTTGGGCCATGCTGGGGAGAAAGCTTAAAAAGGCAAAAAGGGGCAACAGTTTTTTCATGGGTATGGGTTTAGCCGAACAAAATAAGGAGAAATCCCCACAATTGCCCCATTGCCAAAACCTTTGTTGGTAAATCTGGAACCTAGCCCCTGATCTTTCGTTCCCAATCCCAGGCCGATTTCATGGCTTGATCTAAGGTGAATTGGGCTTTCCAACCCAACACCTTGTTCGCCTTCGCAGTATCTGCATAAGCGCTTATGACGTCACCGGGCCGCCTAGCCACGATTTTGTAGTTCAATTTTACGCCCGATACCCGTTCAAAACTTTGAATGGCCTCGAGCACGGAACTGCCCTTGCCCGTACCCACATTGAAGACCTCGTAATTTTCTTTGTTTTCCGCTTCCAAAAGGCGTTTTAAGGCCACCACATGGGCCTTGGCCAAATCAACCACATGGATATAGTCGCGAATACAAGTGCCGTCCGGCGTGGGATAATCATCGCCAAAAACCGAAAGTACTTCTCGGATACCCATTGCGGTCTGGGTAATAAAGGGCACCAAATTTTGGGGGATGCCAATGGGCAGTTCCCCTATTTTGGCACTGGGGTGGGCACCCATCGGATTGAAATAGCGCAGGGCAATGGCATTGAGTCCGGGCGTTACCTTGCAGGTATCCCATATGATTTCCTCCCCGATCTGTTTGGTATTGCCATAGGGCGACTCCGCCGGTTTCACCGGGGCATCCTCGGTAATGGGCATTTCATCGGCCTGGCCATAAACGGTGCAGGAGGAACTAAAGATAAAGCTCGACCTGTTCTTTTTGGCAAGCTCCTGTAACAGATATACCAAGCTGGCGATGTTATTCTCATAATACAGCAACGGATCGTTCACGCTCTCTCCCACAGCCTTGGAGGCCGCAAAATGGATAACCCCTTCTATGCTTGGATGTTTTTTGAAGAGCCCATGCACCTTCGATTTTTCCCTGAGGTCCATTTTTTCAAAAATGGGTCGCTGCCCCGTGATTGCGGCAATCCCTTCCAAGACCTTTTCGGACGAATTGGAACAATCATCCACGATCACCACCTCAAAGCCCTGCTCCTGCAGTTCCACCACCGTATGGGAACCAATGAAACCAAGGCCTCCGGTTACAAGAATCTTCATATTATAATTGGTTATTCGCCAAAACTAAGGATAACCAACGGTTATCCATTCACAAAACCGATAATCGAATCGGTAATATGGGCGATCTGTTCGTCATCGAGTTCCGTATGCATGGGTAGTGAAACCACTTCCCTTACCAGCCGATTGGTCACGGGAAAATCACGCTCCTGATAGCGGTCATCGGCATAGGCCTTTTGTTTGTGCAACGGAATGGGATAGTAAACCCCGCAAGGAATTCCCATTTCATTGAGGTGCTTCACCAAGGCGTCGCGAGTACCGTTGGTAATTTTTAGGGTATATTGGTGGAACACGTGGCAATCACAGCTCGCACAAATGCCATCACATCCGTTCACCGTTTTGGGCACCACGATATGCTCCTGGTTCGCAAAGGCCTTGGAATACTTTCTTGCCGCCTCCCTTCTAAGGTTGCCATAGGTATCGAGATTTGGCAATTTGGCCCTTAACACGGCCGCCTGTATCGAATCCAATCTCGAATTGACCCCAACCACATCGTGGTGGTATCGCTCGTACATCCCATGGTTCACAATGCCCCGGATCACATGGGCGAGATCATCATCATTGGTGAAGATTGCCCCCCCGTCTCCATAGGCCCCTAAATTCTTTGAAGGAAAAAAGGAAGTCGCTGCCACATGCCCCATGGTCCCGGCCTTCT
>JBATHI010000156.1:0-7892 GCA_049666645.1 Flavobacteriaceae bacterium
CCTTAAAAAGTATGTCATTATCGTAGTGCCCCATACCAGTTGGTTCGACTTCTTTTTAGGGCTCCTGATCAGGGCGGTCTTGCATGAACAGATCAATTATATTGGAAAAAAAAGCCTGTTCGCGCCACCTTTTGGGTGGTTTTTTCGATGGATGGGAGGGGCCCCGATCGATCGTAGCAAAAGCAGCGATACGGTCAGTGCCACCGCCAAAATATTTGAAAATAGGGAGGAATTCAGATTGGCCCTGTCGCCAGAAGGAACACGTAAAAAGGTGAAGCAATGGAAAACGGGATTTTACTTTATTTCCAAGGCAGCAAAGGTGCCCATAGTACTGGTGGCCTTCGACTATGGCGCCAAACGGGTAAAAATTTCAGAGCCCCGGTTTCCCACCGAAAATATGGAAGACGATTTCAAGAGCTATCGGTTATTCTTTAAAGGGGTAGTGGGTAAAATCCCGGAATATACCTAAATCCTTTCGAACTCGAAGCCAATGCTGGTCGCCTCAAAAGTACCGTCGTTGTCAAAATCATATTCACCCGAATCGAAGCCTCCACTTAGGGTGAATGTAGTGGCATTAAGTGTTGCCCCATAGGTATCCCAATCACCTTGATATTTGTCCCATTCTATGGCGAAATAGAAGTTTCCTTCAAAAGGTTCCCAAAACATTTCCCCACCAACCGTATAAGCCGCACGATCTTCCGGATCGATGGTCATCGAAAAGCTGCCAATGCTCTGCACGGTCAGGGATACGGATCCCCCTTCACCGACGACATCTATGCTATTCATATTGCCATCACTGAAATAGGCCCTGTTTGCTTCCCAATTGCCCGCCAATTCACTGATTTTAAAAGGGCCCTCTTTGACCAATACGTCAGATGGCTCATCCTTGGAACAGGAAAGCGATAGAAATGCTAAAAAAGTTGTGAATAAAATGAACTTGCCCAGTGTTTTCATAATCATGCAGTTTTTTTGGTTAATTAATGGATTGAAACAGTCTTCAATCCATAAAATAATCAGCAAGTGCCTGTCATGAAATGATTTGGATCATTTTGGGAGTTTCGGAGATAAAAAATCACTCCTGCATGGTATGGTATACGTTCTGTACGTCATCGTCCTCTTCGATTTTTTCCAGCAATTTTTCCACATCGGCCGCCTCTTCTTCGGAAAGCGCCTTGGTGACTTGGGGAATGCGTTCAAAACCGGATGAAAGTATCTCGATCTCGCGATTTTCAAGTTCTTTCTGAATGGCGCCAAAACTTTCGAAGGGGCCATAGATCAGTATGCCATCATCATCCACGAAAACCTCTTCGGCCCCAAAATCGATGAGTTCAAGTTCCAGCTCCTCGGGATCGATCCCTTCTGCCGCAATCCTAAAGTTACAGCTATGGTCGAACATAAACTCCACAGATCCGGAAGTGCCCAAACTGCCATTGCATTTGTTGAAGTAACTTCTGATATTGGCTACCGTTCTTGTATTGTTGTCGGTTGCGGTTTCGATCAATACGGCAATGCCATGCGGCGCATAACCCTCGAAAAGCACCTCTTTGAAGTCGCCCAAACTTTTGTCCGAGGCCCTTTTAATGGCACGCTCCACATTATCTTTGGGCATGTTCACCGCCTTGGCATTCTGAATGACCGCGCGCAATCTGGCATTGGAACTGGGATCCGGACCCCCTTCCTTGACCGCCATTACGATATCCTTGCCTATACGCGTGAATGCTTTGGACATGGCCGACCATCGCTTCATTTTGCGTGCTTTCCTAAATTCGAATGCTCTTCCCATGAACTGATTCTACAACAAATTGAACTCCCGCAAATTTAAAAATAAAAAACCCCAATAACCAAGTCACGAACAGTTCGGATGCCGTTGCGCTTATCCGGGATAATTATTACCGATGCCTTGGTGTGCCGAGCTATTCCGACTCGATTATTTTTTCGATGGTCTTGGCCAACTTAAAATCTTTTTCGGTCACTCCGGAAGCATCGTGGGTATTGAGCCTTATGTTCAGGGAATTGTACACGTTGCTCCAATCTGGATGGTGGTTTTGTGCCTCGCATTCAAAAGCGATGCGGGTCATGGTGGTAAAGGCTTCCTTGAAATTCGAAAATTGGAAAGAGGTCTCTATCGCACCGTCGACATATTCCCACCCCTCCAATGATTTGAGCCTTTCTTCGATTTCTACGATAGATAGTTTTTCCATGGATAATTCGTTTAGATAAAGTTAATGAAACTGCGCGATGGGATGCAAAAAAACGCGATAAACCCGGTTCATTTAAGAATATGTTGGTCAATGATTTCCTGATAGCTTACCTGAAGGTTTTTTGGCAGCTTGTTTTCTTTCGGCAATACCGCCATATAGCGCTCTTCATTGGTGGTGTACACTCTTTTATAGATAGGGCTGAAGTTCCCGATCCGCTCCATGACTTCCTTGATAAAGTCATCATGGTGTACCAAATCGTAGCTGCCCAGATGATAGATGCCGCTTTTATTGCGATTGATGAGGTAATGTACTTGCTGCGTGAACTTGTCATCATTGGTCACGTTCAATACCAGATTGGGAAACACCTCTATGGGCAGATTCTGTTGCACATTGCTTTTGATTTCCTTGATTCGGGGAGATTGGTTCCCGAAAACCATCGGCAGCCTTAAAATGCCCATTTTCTTCTTGGGCAGCCTCAGCAACATATTTTCGATCTTTATTTTCAACCGTCCGTAGATGCTTTCCGAAAGCGTCTTGTCGAATTCATAGGAGGGGTATTTGCTATAGGCATCAAAAACGTTTGCGGAGGAGAGAAAGTAGATCCTGCAATCATTTTCCCAAACATATTCCACGATGTGCTGGTGCGCTTGGATCTGGGCGGCAAAATTGCCCCTTAATGCGGAGATGATGATTTGGGGCCGTATGTTTTCCAAAAGATGGAAAATATCGTCTTCCGCCATATCGTAACGAAAAAACTGTTGGTTGTCGCTGAACCCCTTTGTGGCCGAAAAGTAGGTGCCGTAGGTGTCATAGTACGAGCGAAGTTCTTTATAAAGGGCATTTCCCAAAAATCCGCTTCCTCCTAAAATCAATATTTTTTTAGATCCTTCAAGCACTGCTCATTTCTTTAGTTATAAGAGGTTCAGCCTTTATAAAATGGCAATTTCACCACTGACGCAGGTACCGAATTTTTCCTGATCTGAATCCCTATCTTACTTCCTATGCCCGCAAATTCGACGGGAACATATCCAAGCCCGATGCCTTTGCCCAAGCTGGGCGACATGGTGCCTGAAGTAACTACCCCGATAGGGTTGCCCGCACCATTCAGTATTTGATAATCGTGACGGGGTATGCCCCTTTCCTCCAGTTCGAAGGCGACCAGCTTCCTTTTGGGTCCCACTTCCTTTTCCTTGGCCAATGCCTTGCTGTTCACAAAATCTTTGGTAAATTTCGTGATCCAACCAAGTCCCGCTTCGATAGGGGATGTGTCATCATTGATATCATTGCCATAGAGACAGTATCCCATCTCTAAGCGCAAGGTGTCACGGGCCGCAAGGCCAATGGGTTTGATGCCGAAATCTGCACCGGCTTCAAAGACCTTGTCCCAGATTTGTTGTACTTCCCCATTCTTGCAATAAATTTCGAACCCGCCGGACCCAGTATAACCCGTGGCGGAAATGATGACATAATCGACGCCTGCAAAATCGGCGACCACAAAATCATAGAAACTGATACCCGAAAGGTCAACCGTGGTCAACTTTTGCATGGCTTCCACCGCTTTTGGACCTTGGATGGCCAACAGGGAATATTGCTCCGAAATGTTGCGCATTTCAGCACCGTAATCGACATTATATTTGGATATGTGGTTCCAATCTTTCTCAATATTCGATGCATTGACCACCAATAAATATTGATCCTCCTTGATGCGGTACACGATCAGATCATCGACAATGCCGCCTGTTTCATTGGGCAGGCAACTGTATTGTGCCCTTCCGATCGTGAGTTTGGACGCGTCGTTGGAAGTTACTTTTTGGAGGAGGTCGAGCGCCCTTGGACCAGAAATTAAAAACTCCCCCATATGGGAGACATCAAAAACGCCAACCCCTTTTCGAACGGTTTCATGTTCCGCGTTCACGCCTTCATAGGAAACCGGCATCTTATAACCGGCGAAGGGAACCATTTTGGCACCCAACGCTTCATGGGTTTGTGTAAGGGCTGTATTTTTCATTGCTCGTACGAATTTGCTGGCAAAGCTATTGAATTATCAAACGAATGGGACACCTGCTCAACTGATGTTTTACACAAATTGGTGTTAATTGCATGCAGTTTGCCCACTGGCTAGCTATTGAGCAGGAATGTTTTCAATTCTTGATAGGTGCTTATGTTGACCGATTTCTTTTTCTTGCGAAGCACCTTTTCGATTTGGGGAGGAATATCCAATCGGATCCCAAGGGTGCCTTCCACCACTTCCAAAAATTTGACGGGATGGGCGGTCTCCAGGAATATGCCATAGATTTCGGGATGTTCCGCCAGATAGGCCTTCAATCCCAAGTATCCGACAGCCCCATGCGGATCGGCAATATATCCCGATTGTTGATGGATTTTGCCAATCGCTTCTTTGGTTTCCTGATCGGTGAAGGAAAAGCTGGAAAGATTTTTGGAAAGTCTCGCCAAATCATTCCCGTACAGATTTCTGATCCGTACAAAATTGCTGGGATCACCAACGTCCATGGCATTGCTGATGGTGGCGCTGGAGGGTTTGGGGCTGTAGCGACCTGTTTTCAAAAATTGGGGAACCGTGTCGTTGATATTGGTGGCCGCAATGAAATGCTTTACCGGCATTCCCAATTGTTGGGCGACCATACCTGCGCAAATATTGCCAAAATTGCCACTGGGAACCGAAAAAACGATTTCTTTTCCCTTTTTTTTCGCCTGCTGGTAGGCAAATAGGAAATAGAACATTTGAGGCAGCCAGCGCGCCACATTGATCGAATTCGCCGAAGTGAGTTGCATCGCATCGAGCAGATCCTTATCGACAAAGGCGGCTTTGACCATCCGCTGGCAGTCATCGAAGTTGCCGTTTACCTTCAAGGCAACGATGTTTTGCCCTAAAGTCGTCAGTTGCCTTTCTTGAATATCACTTACCTTTCCGCTCGGATAAAGGATGACCACATTAACCCCTTTTACGCCCAAAAACCCATTGGCCACGGCCCCACCCGTATCTCCGGAAGTCGCCACCAAAACGGTGACTTCGGTCGCGCTATGCTGGGAGAAATAGCCAAGGCACTGTGCCATGAACCTTGCGCCCACATCCTTAAAAGCCATGGTAGGCCCATGAAACAATTCCAGTACCGCTATATTTTCTTCAATTTCGATCAAAGGAAACCCAAAATCGAGCACTTCGGCCAAAATCGTTTTTAAAGTTGCTTCGGGAAGGTCTTCCGACACAAATTGCGCTATGGCACGATAGGCGATTTCGGTCTTGGGAAGGGATTCGATGCGTTTGAAAAAATCTTCGGGCAGCGCCGTGATCCGTTCAGGGAAATAAAGGCCGCCGTCGGGGGCGATGCCCCTTATCACCGCTTCTTTGAAGCGTACTTTTTTGGTTTTGTCGTTAAGGCTATAAAACTTCATCTGTTCACTGTTATCTACTGCCCGTTAAAAGAAACCGTGGACCTGCGTGCATATCATTAAGGCTGACGTTCAATTCATCTATAATCCGAAAAACGAACTGCTTATTCCATATTTCCTTCACAGTAGGGCCGCACCCCTTCCACGTTTACTTTCGATAGGTGCACGTCATAATCGATGCCTATTTTCCCATATACCTTTTTCATGGCCTGCGCAACGTTTGCTGCGGTTTCTCGCCCTTTGCTAAAGGCAAATATGGAAGGTCCGGAACCGGAAATGCCACAACCTAGGGCACCTGCTTTTAGTGCTTCCGATTTAACGCTGTCGAAACCGGGGATCAATATCGATCGTATGGGTTCTACGATATGGTCTTCCAAACATCGTCCGATCAGCGGGTAATCTTCGAGGAATAAACCGGCGATCAAGCCACCCACATTGCCCCATTGTTTGATGCCCACCTTTAAGGTAATGTTCGTCTTCAATATTTTTCTGGAATCGGAAGTTTTCACTTCGATCAGTGGATGGATTACCGTTGCATATAATTCCGGGGGACAATGTATTTCTACAATATCCAAGGGCTCATAGCTCCGAACCAAAGTAAAGCCTCCATAGAGGGCAGGGGCCACATTATCGGCATGTGCCACTCCGCTGGCCAGCCGCTCGCCCTCCATCGCAAAAGCAACCAATTGTAATTTTGAAAAGGGCCTTCCCAAAAGTTCGTTCATGGCCCAAACCGCCCCAGCCGAACTGGCCGCACTGCTTCCAATGCCGCTTCCCGCCTTGATCTTCTTGTAGATTTCTATCTCAAAACCCCCATCATAAGCACTTTTTTCCAAAAGTGCCAAGCCTGCTGCCCCTGCAACGTTCGATCGGGTTTCCATCGGCAGGTCCTGACCCTCAAGTTTGCTGATTTTGATGCCACGGGTCTTGGTTTTACGTACCACCATTTTATCGCCTATGGTATCTAGGGCTACTCCCAAAACATCGAATCCACAGGAGATGTTGGCAATGGTCGCCGGGCAAAAAACACTTATTTCTGAATGGTCCATGTTCCGTAATGTATTTTTTAGATCAGGTGTTTCGTTCCCATGCCATTTAGGATAATTAAAAATTACCGACCCTGATGATATCCGCAAAAATTCCTGATGCGGTAACCTCGGCTCCAGCGCCCGCTCCTTTGATGATCAAAGGTTGGTTCGTATATCGCTCGGTATAGAACAACACTATATTGTCACTGCCCTCCAAATTATGGAAATCATGCCCTTCCGGAATTTCCTGCAATCCTACACTGGCCTTGCCATTTTCAAATTGGGCCACATACCTCAGTTTGCACTTTTTGTTTTTTGCCGCTTCGTAGCGTTTTTGAAAACCTATTTCGTTTTCTTTTAGGGATTTGAAGAAGGCTTCATTGTTTTTGGTTTCAAGGCTGGCCTTTGGTAAAAACGGTTCATTTTCTATATCTGCCATCTCCAGTTGGTTTCCGCTCTCACGGGCCAAAATAAGGATCTTGCGCATAACGTCCACCCCACTCAGATCAATTTTGGGGTCGGGCTCGGTGTAGCCCTGCTGCTGCGCTTGTTTTACAACATCGTGGAAAGTAGTTTTTTCGTTGAAATGGTTGAACACAAAATTAAGGCTTCCAGATAAAACGGCCTGGATTTTCAAAACTTTGTCGCCCGATACGATCAAATGTTTTAGGGTATCGATGATGGGAAGTCCGGCACCTACATTGGTCTCGAACAGAAAGGGGGCATTGTACTGTCTTGCCAGTCCTTTAAGCTCGTCGTAATAGCCATAGGAAGAGGAGCAGGCAATCTTGTTGCATGTGACCACGGAGATACTACTGCTCAAGAAAGAACGGTAGGTGGCGGCTATTTCGTCACTGGCCGTATTGTCTACGAAGATGCTGTTGCGCAGGTTCAGCTTTTTGACTCGGGAAATGAACGCCGACGGGTCTGCCTTTTCACCGCCGGCCAATTGTTCTTCCCAATGCTTTAGGCCGATTCCATTATCATCGAAATGCATTTTTCGGGAATTCGAAATGCCAACTACCCTCACATTCAATTTTAGGTTGTCTTTCAGGTATTTTTTTTGTTGTTGCAGCTGGGTCAGCAGCTTTGACCCCACATTGCCCATACCCATGACGAAGAGGTTCAGTTGTTTGATGTTTTCTTCGAAGAATTCCTCATGGAGGGCGTTCAATGCTTTTTTAACATCATCCTTGTCGATGACTGCCGATATGTTTCGTTCCGAGGCACCTTGGGCGATGACCCTTATGTT
>JBATHI010000157.1:0-1772 GCA_049666645.1 Flavobacteriaceae bacterium
TTACAGAATCCGGCTTATGGCCTGCTTTTTTAATTTTCAAAAGATCATGTTCGCTGCGCCAAAGGCCGAAATACCATGAACACCCTTATACAGGGTACTCGATACCCCGGAATTAAATTTGGTAGGCACGCTTCCTGCCGTATCAATCCCATTGGAAGAAACTAAAGACACTGCCACCATATTTTCGAAAATTCTTACAATACGGTTCATTCGATAAGTCGGTCTTGTCGGAATGCTCTATGATCAGATACCCATCCTTTTTCAAAAGTTCGTTTTCGAATACCATTTTGGGAACTTTCGCAAAAGATTCAAAACCAATATTATATGGGGGGTCCACGAATATAATATCGACCTGAACATTGGTTTTTTCCAAGTATTTGAAAACATCCGACTTGATGGCACGAATGGGCATTTCCAATGCCAAGGCCGTTTTTGTGGTAAAGGCAGTACAGCCCGAATCAATATCCACGGCAGTGACCAGGGCGGCACCACGGGAAGCAAATTCGTAACTGATATTGCCGGTTCCTGAAAAAAGGTCCAAAACACTGATGCCATCAAAGTCGATCAGGTTGTTCAAGATATTAAAAAGGGCCTCTTTTGCCATATCGGAAGTAGGTCGTACCGGCAATTTTTTGGGCGCCATGATGCGTCTACCTTTATGTTGTCCCGATATGATTCGCATTAAAGTGCGTTTAGCAGGGTAAAATCGATGTTTTCGGATTCTGGGGTATCCTCCAGTGCATGGGTCACGTTAGTGGTTTTCATGATCGACAGCTGACGCACATATTGGGCGCAGAGATGGTACAAATGATTGTCTTCATCGATATCGCCAAAGAGTTTCAATTGGAGGGTTTCCGTATCGAGTGCCAACTGTTCCAAGGTAAAAAGCAGGTAATACAGAAAATCATCGTCCGAGCTATAGTCAAAACAATTGAAATACAATAATTTCTTATTGGAAATGATCGTTACATCCATCTGCTGATCTTCGAGATGTACGTAGCAAACGAGTTCTTTTCTGGTATGGATGGCCATCAAGGATTGTATCAAAACCGTTCCGTGGTGTTTATAAACGAATTCACCAAAAAGGTCATAAATGTAATTGTTGATGTTCATGAACGGCACATACACATTCACCATTTCGAGATTCTCAAGGTCGTCGTGGGCTACTTGGTCGGTAACCAAGATCCGGGTGTTGAATTTGAGATAGTTCGCCAATTCCGATTCAACGAACATGGGCTTGGGAACGAGATTGAACAAATGGTTCCTATGGATCACGATCACTTCGGTAATTGCGGACTGGTCGAGTTGGTTTTTTTCCAGGAGCCGTCGCAATTCTTCCAGGACCAGAGGCGGCGTAAGTTCTTTTTTGAACTTGATTTGCGAGGCCTTGACAATTTTCTTGCTTATGGTATCGAGTACACAAAAAGAAAGTCCATTCAAACTAATTTGAATGGACAGTCTGTAGAAATTTTTTAAAGTATCTTCGATGATATTATTGATCGTCTTTTCTATCATAGATCGGCGGCCAGTTTCCACTGGTACTTACTTCCTCCAAAGAACCGACAATAATGGCATTCCCGTTGATTTCCTCAACACTTTTCTGATTGTTCTCCTTGGTCAGCAAGTCTTTGGGCTGATCGGACAACAGAATGTTCTTCATCACCTTCGCTTCGAAAACGGGTGCTTTATAGCCGCTTTTTTCGATAATGGCCGATTTCATTTCAATTTTCTCGCCCCCTAGAGCCCCGGGGATATCCATTAATGTCTTGTAC
>JBATHI010000158.1:0-3074 GCA_049666645.1 Flavobacteriaceae bacterium
GATCTAGGTTCATCACCTTGTCCCAGGCCTTCACAAAGTCTTTCACGAACTTGTCCTTGGCGTCGTTGCAAGCGTAGACTTCCGCTAAGGCACGAAGTTCAGAGTTGGAACCGAAGATCAGATCCACGCGGGTTCCGGTCCATTTCACTGCCCCTGTTTTGCGGTCGCGTCCCTCGAAAACCTCTTGGTCGGCATTTACCGCCTTCCATTCATTGCCCATGTCGAGCAGGTTTACAAAGAAATCGTTGGTCAGGGTACCTGGCCGCTTCGTCAATATACCATGCTTGGAGCCGTCGAAATTGGCGTTGAGCGCACGCATGCCCCCTATCAATACGGTCAATTCCGGAGCGGTCAATGTCATCAGTTGGGCTTTGTCTACCAACAGTTCTTCAGTTTTAACCGTTGTCTTCGCCTTGAGGTAATTTCGGAAGCCATCAGCGAACGGTTCAAGAACTTCAAAGGCTTCGGCATCCGTCATTTCTTCGGTGGCATCGGTCCGGCCCGGAACGAAAGGAACGGTGAGCACCTGCCCGGCATCTTTGGCCGCTTTTTCAACAGCAGCGCAGCCTCCCAAAACGATCAGATCTGCCAAGGAAACTTTTTTGTTTCCTTTTTGGGCGCCGTTGAAATTCTCCTGTACCTGGGTAAGCGCATCCAAGACCCTGCCCAATTGCAAGGGGTTGTTCACTTCCCAATGGTTCTGGGGCGCCAAACGAACGCGGGCCCCATTGGCACCGCCCCTTTTGTCGGACCCCCTGAAGGTGGAAGCAGAAGCCCAAGCTGCACCAACCAGTGCATCAATGGATAAACCGGAGGCTAGGATGGTTTTTTTCAAACTTTCCACATCCTTGTTATCGATCAGTTCGTGGTTCACCGCCGGAACGGGATCTTGCCAGATCAAATCTTCTTTGGGCACTTCAGGACCCAGGAAACGGGACTTCGGCCCCATGTCGCGATGGGTCAGTTTGAACCAGGCTTTTTGATAGGCTTCCTTGAATTCTTGCGGATTTTCAAGAAAATGTCTCGAAACCTTCTCATAAGCGGGATCCATCCTCAGGGAGAGGTCTGTAACCAACATAAATGGTGCGTGTTTCTTGTTGGGGTCTTGTGCATCTGGCACCGTGCCCGCACCCGCACCGTCTTTGGGCTGGAACTGCCATGCTCCTGCAGGACTCTTGGTCAGTTCCCATTCGTAGCCGAATAGGTTTTCAAGGTACTTATGGCTCCATTTGATAGGGGTATCGGTCCATGCTCCTTCCAATCCACTGGTAATCGCATCGGTGCCTTTACCGGTTTTAAAATTGCTTTTCCATCCCAGGCTCTGCATTTCTATGGAGGCTCCTGCGGGTTCAGCTTCCAGAAATTCGGCATCGCTGGCGGCCCCATGTGTCTTTCCGAAGGTATGCCCCCCGGCAATCAGAGCGACCGTCTCATAGTCGTTCATGGCCATTCGGCCAAAGGTTTCCCTGATATCACGGGCAGCGGCCACCGGGTCCGGATTTTTGTTGGGGCCTTCAGGATTTACATAAATCAATCCCATATGGGCAGCGCCCATCTGTCTTTCCAATTCCCCTTTTTCATTGTAGCGTTCCTTGTTGCCCAACCATTCGGCTTCAGAACCCCAATAAATATCTTCCTCGGGTTGCCAAATGTCTTCCCGGCCTCCGGCAAAACCATACATGGGCAAGCCCATAGATTCGTGGGCGACATTCCCGGTCAGGATCAACAAATCGGCCCAGGAGATTTTTTTTCCGTATTTCTGTTTGATGGGCCAAAGGAGCACCCTGGCCTTATCGAGGTTGGCATTATCGGGCCAACTGTTCAATGGAGCGAATCGCTGAGCCCCTGTACCGCCGCCTCCGCGGCCGTCCGCGATCCGATAGGTTCCGGCGGCATGCCAGCCCATTCGTATGAAGAAAGGCCCGTAGTGGCCGTAATCGGCAGGCCACCAATCCTGTGAATCGGTCATCAGCTTCCTGAGATCGCTTTTGACGGCCTCAAGGTCGAGGCTTTTGAATGCCTCGGCATAATCAAAATCCTTGTCCATGGGATCGGCCAACTCAGAATGTTGGCGCAGGATGTTTAGATTTAAGGAGTTGGGCCACCAGTCGCGGTTGGTGGTGCCCCCACCGGCCGCTTGCTTCAATTCCCCATTCAAAAAAGGGCAATTGCTAATGTCTCCGGTTGCACCCGAATGTGCTTTATTTTCCATTTTTCGTAGTTTTAGATTGTTCTTACTCTCAAATTTACGACATTCCCTACGCAGAAATTCCAATTCTTTATTTGTAAGTCTTATTTGCTCATCAATGGAGCTTATAATGCCGCACGGAGGAGCCCCAATACGCGTAAATCCCTAATGGAATGATGGAAGATGGGTTTTGGGCGGGTGGCATCCCAAATGAACCGAGCGACCATGGCAATTTCATTCGGAACTTACCCGATAAAGAAGTGGAACGCCTTCGGGGTGCACAAAACGTCTAGGAACCCATTGAATCGTTATCTTAGTTCCATATTGGAAATCCCGGGGATGATCACGTTGCACTGAATTGGCCATATTGCCCGATCATGCCTAATCTGAAAGGATGCATTAAAAAAAACTTTCGTAAAATATGCAGTTACAACCTGGAAACATGACGTATCGAACCATTGTACCGATCTGCCTGACGCTGCTCTTGTCCGTGATTTTTATTTCATGTAACGGACAAGTCAAAAACAAAATGCCCAAGGATAGTATCGAAAACTATGGGGACGGGTCAAAGATAAGTGCCAACGATAGCTCGATAAAGGAATTGGAACGTACCAACCAAAATTATGGCATGCCTTTGCTCGAGCCCCAACGCCTCAGTGATTTCGTGCGAAGGATTTTTCAGGACAAACAAGGAAATCTATGGTTCGGTACCAACGGCGATGGAGTTATCCGTTTCGATGGAAGTAAGCTGGAGTATTTCGCGATCGATGAAGGTTTCGGCGGTATTGCGGTGAGGGGAATCGTTGAGGATAAGCATGGCAATATTTGGTTCGGTACCGAACAAGGGCTGACCAAATTCGACGGCCGCTCATTTACCAATTTTACC
>JBATHI010000159.1:0-2226 GCA_049666645.1 Flavobacteriaceae bacterium
ACCCCGGAGAACGATTATTCGATTTTCTTCGAATTTCCACAGACCGTTGAAGTATTCGAAACCGATGTGGTACTGGTATATCTGCTATGGGACCAAACCTCCGATAGCAATGGAGTTCCTGTGGATATTTGGCGGTTGATGCCCCAAACCAGGATTTTGGATCAAGGATTGTTGCAATACAATTACGACTACACCTTTTTTGATGTAAGCCTTTTCCTTGAAGCCGATTTCGATTTGGCAACCCTGCCCGCCGGGGACACCGACAATCAGGTTTTTCGAATTGCCATATTGCCGGCGGAGTTCGGTGTGGGTTCAAAATTGGATAGATCAAATATCGAATCGGTAATGCAAGCCTTGGGCGTGGAAGAAAATGAAGTGCAAAAAATTAAGTTGAACTGACCCATTTTCTCCTTAAAAATCAAAGCAGCCCTGGCCGCATATCGCGGGCAGGGTTTTTTTGATGTCAAAATATGGGATGCATTTGAAAGGAAGCCAATTGGGTGGCGACAAAACAAAAAAAATCGGGATGAACAAGAAATTGGTATTGGTATTCTGCATCATTTTGGCGGGATGCAAGGGAAATTCACAGAACAAGGAAATGGCCGTAGATAAATCGGATGCGGCGCAAACACCTTACAAAGTAATCAAAACGGAAGCGGAATGGAAGCAGCAGTTGACGCCAGAGCAGTATTATGTGCTTCGGGAGGCGGCGACAGAGAATGCGTTCTCAAGTGAGCTGCTCGATAACAAGAAAAAAGGAGTTTACGTTTGTGCCGCCTGTGGCACGGCCCTGTTCAAGAGCGAACATAAATTCGATTCAGGCACCGGTTGGCCCAGTTTTGACAGGGAAATACCGGGGAATGTCGCCTATGATGTCGACTACAAGATTGGATACAAACGCACTGAGGAACATTGTGCGGTATGCGGAGGCCATTTGGGCCATGTTTTCGATGACGGCCCCGGTGCCACCACCGGAAAAAGACATTGCATCAACGGGGTTGCACTGAAATTCATACCTGCCGATAAATAAAACCGGCCTAAACTGCTTGTTGGATTTTGAAGAATAGTCCGAAAGATTGCTATTAAGGCAGTGATTTGGCCTCGTTCCAGAATACGTCCATCTCCGCCAGGGTCATTTCTTTTAAGGATTTTCCCGATTCCTTGGCCTTTTTTTCCAAGTGTGAAAACCGTTTGATGAATTTTTTATTGGTACGCTCCAGGGCGTTTTCCGGATCGATTTTCAAAAATCGGGCGTAGTTCACCATGGAAAACAGCACATCGCCATATTCCGCTTCCATTTTTTTGGAATTGCCCTGATCGATTTCCAATTGCAGTTCCTGTAATTCCTCCTGGACTTTCTCCCAAACCTGTTCGGGTTGCTCCCAATCGAAGCCGACGCCGGCGACTTTGTCCTGAATGCGATTGGCTTTCACTAAAGCGGGCAGGCCATGTGGAACGCCTTCCAAAACACTTTTTTTTCCCTCTTTCAGTTTTAAGTTTTCCCAGTTGCGCTTTACCTCTTCCTCGTCGGCCACGATCACATCTCCATAAATATGCGGATGTCTGTGAACCAACTTGTCACAAATCGTATTGCACACATCACCGATATCAAAAGCATCGGTCTCACTTCCTATTTTGGCATAAAATACCAGATGCAGCAAAACATCCCCCAACTCTTTTTTAACTTCCTGTAAATCATTGTCAAGAATGGCATCGCCCAATTCGTAGGTCTCCTCGATCGTCAGATGTCTAAGGGTCTCCATGGTCTGTTTCTTGTCCCATGGGCATTGGGCGCGAAGTTCATCCATAATGTTGAGCAATCGATCAAAAGCTTTTAATTGGGCTTCCCTTGTGTTCATGAATAATATTTTGGACAAAAGTACGAATACCCCGCTTTAGGCAAATATTTTTGTTATGCCCACATCAAATGTTAACCCACGGCCATTCCGTGGCTTCTTATAGCACGGATTAAGGAAATTTTGGTTACATTTAAGTACCAAAATCCTTCCTATCAACTTTTAGAACCGATTGCGGTGACCAACTATTCAATGCAACATGAAATCGCAGATGAAATATTATGTGCTTGCAGCGATTTTTCTAGGCTATTTCGCATGCAAAAACGCGCCTGATCTAGGATATTTTGAGGGCAACGGGGATATCGGACCGGTAAAACAGGCCGGGTCGATGCTATATAGTCCCGTGGATAGCAGTTATACCATTTCCGGC
>JBATHI010000160.1:0-4399 GCA_049666645.1 Flavobacteriaceae bacterium
TTTATTGCGGCCTTTGCGGTTTTTCTTTTTCTTCATTTTCATGCTGTTCTTTAGAATGGGTCCGCCATTCTCCCCACCATTCTGTTCATCTATGGCTATCGGCTTGTCTTGATGAAAATCAATGCGATACGAGGCCCCCATCGTAACGAATATACGTGAAGGGGTATTTTTGAAACTAGCCCCCAGATTGATGTCTGCCTGAAGATCATCAGCTATCAAGTGGGCCACCCCACCTCGGAGGAGGACATCGGAATACCGATCGCTCTTGATACCCTGGTTTTCGACGAAAACGCTCCATTTCGGGTCTCGAAATGCGTGTGAAAGTGAAACCAGATAACTCAATTCAGGGAAATCACTGGAAATCCGGTCATATGCAATATTGGATATCAGCACGAAGCGAGGAGTAAGCTTGCTTTGGGTCGCCACCATCGCACGGTACGATACCGTTGGATCGCCCACGTAAAACGGATTGTCGCCCAAATTAAAGGTGGCACCTCCATAGACCGAGACCGAAGGAATCAGGTTTTTAAATTTAAAGCCATAGTTGGCTTTCCAACTGTACAGATTGGGTTTGTCCCGCTCGGGATCTTTATACCGGTCGTAAATTAGATATTTAAGCCCGATCCTATTCCTGGAAAAATCGGTTAGGCTTGCGGAGCTGGCGGTATTGCCGAATGTGATGTTCTGATTTTGAAAACTTCCTTCCCAGTTCAATTCGAGCGCCTCTAACAAAAGTCCATATCGCAATGAAAGATCAGTACCCCAGATATCGCTTTGCGTATTGAGTGTCGAATGATCGCTTTGTTCATAGAAAAGCCCCGCCTCCAATTGAACGACATTTTTACCTACCGCATAAGCACTCACCGAAAGTCCGGGGCGATTGGAGTTGATGACATCGGTATATTGGGCCAGCCCCAAAACGGGCAACATTGCCATGATCAAAGATGTAAAATATTTCATACGGGTTTCACTTATAATTGCACCGTTTTAAAGTGCTTTTCAGGCAAGGATTGGGTTGTTTATTGGGCCAATTTCGAAGCGTACCATCGTTTTGTACTGCAATCGGCACTTGAATTTCGAAATCGGATATGGTCCTATTTGATCCGTGATTTGCCCAGGTTGCCCTTACCTTTTATTATATTTTTAAGACTTTTGCCTCTCGTTTAAAACGTGATAATTGTACTTTTGATATATTAAAGAGCAAAAAATATGGGTTTATTAAAAGCGGTACTGATCATTTTATTGATTTATTACCTGTTTAAAATATTGTTTCGGATCTTTGCGCCCATGATTTTTGGCTACGCGCTAAAGAAAACCGAGGCACGTTTTAGGGAACAATTCGGTGGGTTTTCAAATGATGGAAGTGCTACTGAAGAAACAAACCATCGTGCCATCTTCAGTAATAAAAACGGACAAAAAATCAATCCTGACAAAAATGTTGGAGAATATATCGACTTTGAGGAAGTCGATTGATTATTTTAGCGGATAACCAACGAACCAACCCCTGCAAAAATCAATGAAAAGTGGTTTAAAAGCATTCTTTGTACATTTTTTCGTTACCGTTTTCTTCGTCATCGTCGCAGTGACTTACTTTCATCCGGTGCTTCAGGGAAAGGTCATTTTTCAGTCAGACATCGCCCAGTATACCGGTATGGCAAAAGAACAAAACGATTTTCGAAAGAAAACCGGGCAAGAACCCTATTGGACCAATAGCGCCTTCGGGGGCATGCCCACGTATCAACTGGGGGCCTATTATCCACATGATTATGTAAAACAATTGGACAGGCTGATAAGAATCCTTCCCAGACCTGCGGATTACCTGTTCATATACCTTCTGGGCTTTTATATTTTGCTCAGCTGCCTAAAGGTCGATTTCCGTCTGGCCGTGCTCGGTGCTTTGGCCTTTGGGTTTTCCACCTATTTGATCATCATTTTGGGGGTGGGGCATAATGCCAAGGCACATGCCATTGGTTACTTGCCCATGTTGCTTGGGGGCATTGTCTTGGTCTTTAGGAAAAAATACCTTTGGGGCTTCGTGCTCACCGCGGTCGCCATGGCCCTTGAAGTAGGGGCGAACCACTATCAAATGACATATTATTTTATGCTTTTGGTGCTTGTGCTGGGCCTGGCCCAGTTGGTCGATGCCTTAAGGAAAAAGGAACTGAAACACTTCGGCATCTCCGTTGGAATTTTGGTATTTGCCGTTACACTTGGCATTTCTGCCAACGCGGCAAGCTTGATGGCCACAAAGGAGTATGCCGATTGGAGTACAAGGGGCATATCGGAGTTGACCATCGACGCCCTTGGCAATAAAAAGGATAAGTTGGGCGGGCTCGACAAAGAATATATAACCCAATATAGTTATGGGATCGCAGAATCAATGAATCTGTTCGTTCCCCGTCTTTTTGGGGGCAGCAATGCCGAAGACCTAGGGGAAAATTCGACCACCTTTGCCTATGTGGTCGATAAGGATGTCCCCAGGAATACCGCGCTGCAATATTTCGGATCTCTGCCGCTCTATTGGGGCGATCAACCAGGAGTGGCCGCGCCAGCGTATATCGGAGCCATTGTCTTTTTTCTATTTTTGATGGGCCTCATCTTGGTGAAGGGCCGCACCAAATGGTGGCTATTGGCAGGGGTAGTCATGTCATTGATGCTTTCTTGGGGCAAGAATTTCGGACTGCTGACCGATTTCATGATCGACCACTTTCCCCTTTACGACAAATTCAGGGCGGTTTCCTCCATCCAGGTAATCTTGGAGCTCTGTGCACCTGTGCTGGGCATATTGGGTCTAAATACACTTTTTGATACAACTTTCGACGGCAAGGTAAAACTCAAGGCATTGAAAATCGCATTTTTGGGCTTATTGGGATGGGTAATTGCACTTTTTCTATTGAAAGGCATGTTCGATTTCGCCGCCCCTTCCGACGAGCAATTTAAGTTGACCGGAATGGAGCAAATACCGGAAATGATCCGACTAGATCGTATGGAGGTGTACAATAGCGATCTATTGCGTTCCATGACCTATGTTTTCCTGGCCGCACTTGCCGTATGGTTCTATCTGAAATCCAAAATTGGGCGAAACGTACTTTTGGTCGTCCTTGGAATTTTGATCATGTCCGATTTGGTGGGAGTCGATTTACGGTATGTGAACAAGGAAGACTTTGTCACAAAACGCACCATGTCCGAGCCATTTCCCGAAACGGCAGCCGATAAGCAGATCGCCAGCGATGAAGGGGTATTCAGGGTCTACGACCCCGAAGAAGGACTCAATGGTGCACGCACCTCCTATTATCACCAGTCGATCGGGGGGTATCACGCCGCCAAACCGGCTGCGTTGCAGGACCTGTTCGAATTTCATATCTATAAAGCGAATATGGGTGTATTGAATATGCTCAACGTTAAATATGTCCTGCAAACCGATGAAGAAGGGAAGACATATCCGGCATTGAATCCAGATGCAAATGGAAATGCGTGGTTCATCCATGAGGTGATCCCTGTCAACAGCGCCGACAGGGAAATCTCAGCTTTGGACTCGATCGACACCAAAAAGGTTGCTGTGGTCAACACCAAGCAATTTCCCGAAATCGATCAATTCAATTTTCAGGTAGATTCTACCGCTTCCATCGAATTGACCAAATATGAACCCAACGAACTAAGCTACCGTGCCAGCAATAGCCAAGCAGGGATGGCCGTATTTTCCGAGATGTACTATCCCAAGGGTTGGAATGCGTATATCGATGGCAAGATTTCACCTATTTTCAAGGCCAATTACGCCTTGCGTGCCCTAAGGGTACCTGCCGGACAACATTCGATCGAATTCAAATTCCAACCCACCGTGGTTACGGAAGGAAGCAAGATTTCTTTGGCGAGTTCCGCCATTCTCGCCCTTGTGGTATTGGGAGGGTTATTTTTCTCATTTTGGAGATCCCGTAAAGCGGGTAAAACAACATCTTGATGAAGAAGGTGCTGATCATCAGCTACTACTGGCCACCGGCCGGAGGCCCCGGGGTACAGCGCTGGTTAAAGTTCGTAAAATACCTTCGTGATTTTGATATCGACCCCATCGTGTATGTACCCGAAAACCCCCATTATCCCATCCGCGACATCACACTTTTGTCGGAAATCCCTACAGGCATCACCGTCCTTAAACGCCCTATTTTTGAACCTTATGTGCTGGCATCATTGGTTTCATCCAAAAATACAAGACGCATTAGTTCGGGGGTCATCCAAACAAAAAGCCAAAACTTTCTTGAGAAAACCATGCTCTGGATCCGGGGTAATTTGTTTATTCCGGATGCAAGAAAATATTGGGTAAAGCCTTCGATCAAATATCTTGGCAAAATATTGGAACAAGAAAATATTGGAACCATTGTTACGAGCGGTCCCCCCCATAGTG
>JBATHI010000161.1:0-4166 GCA_049666645.1 Flavobacteriaceae bacterium
TCTCTATACACAGCAGGTATCGTTCTTTTCGAACCAAAAAGCCAAATATTGGATATTGATTCCGGGCGTTTTATCCTTTCTCGCCCAACTTTATGTTTACCTCCTTCCTTATGACGAAAAATTGGAAATCGCAACGAGCGCATGGTACCTTTTCGTTTTTACCTATCTGGGCATTTTCTATGCCTGGGCCATCGGTGTATGGAATCTAAGTTTATTGCGCCAACATCGTATGGAAGTGCAAAATGTATTCTCGTTTGTGGAATCAAAGGAATTGCAATGGGCAAAATATTTTTTGATCTATAGCTTGGCCACCTCGGTGATCATCCATATACTTTATTTTATCGCCCCACAAAATTATTATTTCAAAATCATCTTTTCCGTCTTTGACCTCTTCGCCATCTATTGGATTGTTTACCACGGCATCCGGCAGCGCAACGTTTTGACCTATCTTTCCGATTCAAGGGAATTTGCTCCTTTTCCGGTTACCCCGGTGTCGAAACCTTCCGCCTCCAACATGGACATTGGCGAACTGCAAAAGCTTGGCGAAAAAATAGCGGGCCTTATGACGTCGACCGAAAGCTACGCGAATACAGATCTAACGATCATGGAACTGGCCGAAAAATTGGACGAGCACCCCAAACGCATCTCCATGGCCATCAATACCGTTTTTAATCAGAACTTCAATTCATACGTAAACGGTTTACGTGTTAAAAAGGCCATGGCCCTTCTAAAAAATAGCGAGTTGGATCATTTGAGTATCGAAGGGTTGGGCAGGGAAGTGGGCTTTCACAGCAAAAGTGCATTTTATGCCGCCTTTAGGAAATCGACCGGAACCACTCCTGCCCATTTTGTGGAAAAGGAGAAGGTATAAGTTGCTGCTTCGATCATTTTTTTTATCCGTATGCATTAGATGATGCATTCCATCCATACCGGGGGAATCTAGTTCAAAACCCTATTTTATGGGCATTCCAAGCCGTATTTTGTTCTGATTTCCGAAATCGGAACTACTTCGTTCGGAGAATTGTTGCATTGAACGAAGCAAATTCCCAAACTTTGTAATGTTAATTTATTGTAAGGTTATCCTGATGCTGTGAAAAGGTTTTACTACAGTATTCATGAAGATCGAAATGAATTTCAAACCGATGGGCAGGCTCCCCCCTTGACCGTTGTTTGATATCCCGATTGGAAATGTAATGAACAACGTGCAATCAAGGTCGTGGTCTTTAAAATATTGAGTAAATCATTAAAACTTAACCTATGGATTTTATAGAAATAAACGCCGTTGGAAATTTTGAAACTTGGGAACCCTCAAAGCTCAAGGAATTAAAAGACCGTAAATTTGGGCATGCCACGGGCCAAAAACTATTGTTCGAGGATGCAAACGTACGGCTATGGGAAATAGAACTTTTACCTGATGAACGACTTCCATTTCGTGAGATCAACATGGATTATTGTTGGGTAGCAAGGACCGACGGATTGGTCATCACAAGGTCAGACGACGGCAGCATCAGTTTGATCAGAATAAAAAAAGGGGACTCCCAATATCGTGAATATGAAGGGAAGGCCTATATGTTCGATGTACAGAACATTGGGGAGGAAACCCTTTATTTTCAGGTGACGGAGTTTAAATCTGAAATCGAAAAGGAAATCCACATCATCGAATAAGCGCTGCGCTAAGAACGCTATGGGGTAACATGGGGAATCAAGTCGGTTTGCCTTCCAATGCTTGGCCCATTTGTCATACTTCCCAACAGCATTCGTACGATTTGGTTTCCTATATTTATGGCATGGAAATCATCGCCACCAACAAAGGTACGCCGACCCCATTTTTATGGAACGGCAAGGAAGAACAGACCGGAATCTTCAAATATCCCGTGAACGGACCCCTTTTTTTGGGAACTACCGAAGTCTTTACCGACACGATCATCGACAGAAAGCACCATGGTGGCCTCAACAAGGCCTGCTACCTTTTTTCTGCGGACCACTATCCCTACTGGAAAGGGCTGTACCCCGAACTGCAATGGAATTGGGGCATGTTCGGCGAGAACCTGACCGTTGCGGGACTTGATGAGTCGGTGATGCGGATCGGCGATATCTATAAGATAGGCACAGCCCTTGTACAAGTGTCGCAGCCCCGTGAACCCTGCTATAAATTAGGGGTTCGTTTTGGAAACCAGGCGGTACTGAAACAGTTCATCGAATATGGGCATCCCGGCACCTATGTACGTATACTGGAAGAGGGCTCGGTAAAAAAGGGCGACCAGGTACGGATGACAACACAGTCTGTCAATGCCCTAACTATAAAACAGGTTTTTCAGTTGCTTGTGGGGCGTGAAAAGGATCGGGAACTTTTGAAAATGGCATTGGAAAATCTGGCCTTGCCCGAATACAAAAGGGAACAACTTAAAAAGTACCTTTAACCGAATTCCAAAAGAATAAAGATATGCAGGGTCCCTGGCATTTATATTTGATGGCCATCCTTTACATGGCCGCAGGCCTGATGCATTTTATAAAACCTGCCATTTATTTGCGCATCATGCCCCGTTATCTTCCCAATCACAAGGCCTTGGTATTGTGGAGCGGGGTGGCCGAAATAGGCTTGGGCATAGGCCTATGCATCCCTTTTCTTAAAAATTGGGCCCTATATGGCATTATAGCGATGTTGGCCATTTTTCTTTTGGTCCACTTTTACATGCTGACTGGAGAAAAAGCATCCGCCGGCATCCCGAAATGGATCTTGATACTGCGTATCCCCATGCAATTCGGCTTGATGTATTGGGCCTACGTTTATCTATAGGTATGAAAAAAGACCCCTGGACAATCGCCCAGGGGTCTCCAATTAACCTCACTACACAACTAACTTCTATTCCACAACGACGGTCTCGTAATAAGTGTCCTTGCCATTTTTTACCACGATGGTATAATTGTCGTTCAAAGCGCTCTCGAAATTGAAAGCCTTTTCGATGACGGTGCTCCCATCAACGTTTTGGTTAAAAAGAACCCTGTTCTCACTATCCAGCACGCTCAAGGAAACCGCATTGCCTTCCAAGTTCAAAAGGTTCATCAGCAACTTGCCACCTTCCCTAACAAAAACGGGTTTGTGGTTTTCATGGCGATCGATCACGGCCACATTCTCCGCGTTCAACAATAGGGCATAGGTGATTTCCTTTACCGCATCGTCCACTTTCAGATAATAATTGCCCAAGGCGAGTTTGTTCAGGTCAAATTTTTTGGCAAACTTTTCACGCACCAAAACTTTTTCCGCATAAATGATATTGCCCTCGCTATCGATCAATCGAATCGATGTTCCCTTTGATGGGGCCTCCAATTCAAAAACCATGCTCTTTGAAGCCACATCAGTGACCAATTTTGGCTCTTTGGCGGTGGTTATCAACGAAAAGAACAATAAGGTACTGACTGTAACCAATTTTAAATAATTTTTCATGACTATGGGTTTTAAGAATTAATAACAGGACAAATCTACCGCGGATCTTATCGGTATACCACCGCTGTATTTTCCAATATCTGTGTTATTTTAACCATTGTAGGCGTTAATTTTATGTTAAGAGGGAATTTTGAACATATTATGGGTAATTTTGCACAGCAACCCTCAATTTGACGGTTGTAATTTTGAAAGTAAAATAGGGTATAATACTAAGGACATGATGAAGATAAAACCCGCTTTTGAGGTCATTGAACCCGATTTCGGCCATTCGTTCACCTATCAGCGGTTCGATGAGGAAAGAATGAACAAAAATACGATTTGGCACTATCACCCTGAAATTGAATTGGTGTATGTGAATGGCGGATCGGGAAAAACCCAGGTAGGCAGCCATGTCTCCTATTTTACGAACGGGGAGTTGATCTTGATAGGGAGCGATTTGCCCCACTGTGGTTTTACCGACAAACTCACCGGTAATAAAAGTGAGACCGTGGTGCAGATGAAGACCGACTTCCTCGGAAACGATTTTTTCAACATCCCGGAAATGAGCAAGATACAAGCACTCTTTCACAAGGCCAAAGGCGGTATCGTCTTTACGGGGAACACCAAACGGAAAATAGGGGAAAAAATGGAGATCCTCGAGTACCAAACCGATTTTCAGCGCCTGATGTCGATCTTGAACATACTCAATGAACTGGGCCATTCCCAGGAATTCAAGGTGCTG
>JBATHI010000162.1:0-9139 GCA_049666645.1 Flavobacteriaceae bacterium
GCTATCAGATGGTCGTGGTCTGCATTGTGTTGTTGCCCGTCTACTTTCTCTATGATTTGGGTCCGATGCGGTTCCAATGGAAAGGGTTGGTAGGGGTGGCCCTGATAACCACGGCCTTGGGACATACCATGTTCATCAATACCTTCAAGCACTTCTCCATTACGGCCATCAGCATCATAAGCGGGATACAACCTGTATATGGCATATTGATTGGCGTTCTCTTCCTATCCGAAATCCCTTCTTGGTCGACTTTGTTCGGCGGGGCGTTGATCTTGATTTCCGTGGTCATCGAAAGCGTCAATGCCTATCGAAAATGAGCCAGGGCCATATTCGACTGCCAAAAACCGTTGCCCAAGTATAGTTTTTCTAGGGTCCCAAAACGCTGCATGCATCCCAGATCGGATCTTTTGGCGGGGCGGCGATGAATTCCAAGGGCTCTTTTTTTACGGGATGCACAAAAGAAAGGTTTCTGGCGTGCAGATGGATGCTCCCGTCCTTGTTGCTGCGATCATCACCATATTTGAGGTCCCCTTTGATCGGGCAACCTATTGCCGCAAGTTGCGCCCTTATTTGGTGGTGCCTTCCCGTAAACAGATCGATTTCCAAAAAATAATAACGATCCAGTTTTTTGACTATCCTATATTCCAAGATGGCTTTCTTGGATTCGGGTATTTCATGCGCATAGGCATATGATTTGTTCTGCTTGGGATTGCGCTTTAGCCAGTGGATGAGCCTATCACGGTCTTTCTCGGGTCTGTTCTTTACAACGGCCCAATAGGTTTTATGGGCCTCTTTTGCGGCGAATAACTGATTCAGCCTTGGCAATGCCTTCGAGGTCCTGGAAAAAACCACGACCCCCGAGGTAGGCCTATCCAATCGGTGGGCCACACCCAAATAAACATTGCCCGGTTTATCGTACTTTTTTTTGAGATAGGTCTTCACGACCTCGCTCAAGGGATCATCGCCCGTTTTATCGCCCTGAACGATATCGCCCGGTCGTTTGTTCACGGCGATGAGGTGGTTGTCCTCATAGAGCACCAAAAGGTTTTTGTGATTCGAAATTATTCTTGACGCCAATGGTAAACCATTTTTTTATAAAAATAAAGGTATCACCCGTTATCGCACTGGCGGATCATTAAAAAAGACTATGCCAATTGCCTCTTTGTAGACCAGCGAAGAACGGCGATGAACTAAAAAATCACTTGAACCAATCTCCAATTCAAATTGTGGCCGGTTCAATACTGTTCGTCGTCACTGGGGAAGTCCTGACTTTTCACATCGGTAACGTATCTCGAAATTGCATTGCCCATATCTTCGTACAAATTCATGTACCTGCGCAAAAAACGGGGATTGAACTCATGGGTCATCCCAAGGAGATCATGGATGACCAGTACCTGCCCGTCGGCATATTTGCCGGCTCCTATGCCAATCGTGGGAATTGAAATACTTTCTGAAACCTTTTTGGTAAGCGATGCCGGAATTTTTTCCAGCACAACAGCGAAACATCCCAATTTTTCGAGTAAGCTGGCATCCTCCATCAGTTTCTCGGCCTCGGTTTCCTCTTTGGCACGAACCGTATAAGTTCCGAATTTATAGATGGATTGTGGTGTCAACCCCAAATGTCCCATCACCGGTATACCGGCATTGAGGATTCGTTTTACAGATTCCTTGATCTCGAGACCTCCTTCCAGTTTTACTGCATGTGCTCCGCTTTCCTTCATGATTCTGATGGCTGAACGCAGTGCCTCCTTGGGGTCGCTCTGGTAACTGCCAAAAGGGATATCGACAACGACCAAGGCCCTTTCAACGGCCCTTATTACCGATGCGGCATGATATATCATCTGGTCCAGGGTAATGGGCAAGGTCGTTTCATGTCCCGCCATGACGTTGCTGGCCGAATCCCCTACAAGAATAACATCCATATTTGCGGAGTCAACAATTTTTGCCATGGAATAATCGTAGGCCGTTAACATGGAAATTTTTTCCTTGTTTTTTTTCATTTCCACCAACGACTTCACGGTGACTCTCTTATATTCTTTTTTGGCAGTTGACATTTGCGCTTTTTTAAGTGGGATAAAAGTAAGGAAATTGTTTTTGGCTTTCACATTTTGCGCAAGGATCTGCGGATACAAGCGATAAAACCCCAATTTTTCCGGGCGCATGGTTCACGAAAATTGAATTTACCTTATTGCTTCCAAATTTATTTTACATTTGGGCAAATCCATACCCATGAAAATCGTTTTTGCCGTTTTGATTATTTTTTGTTTTTGCCCTTTGTCGGCACAGGATTCGGAGCAGGAAGCCATCAAAAAAACCATAACGGCCTTTTTTGAGGGTTTTCACAGCCAAGATTCCGTGATGATCAAGGAAACGGTTGCTCAAAATATCGTTTTACAAACCATCGTGACCGATTCCTTGGGGAACAATATGGTACGAACGGAAGTATTTTCAGATTTTTTGAAATCGATAGTGGGCATTCCCAAAACCACCGGGTTCCGGGAGGAAATCCAAAGTTTTTCCATACAGATCGACGGCCCTATGGCCAACGCCTGGACGCCCTATGAATTTTCCCTCAATGGTAGCTTTCACCATTGTGGGGTCAATTCCTTCCAATTGGTGAAAGACCAAGAACTGTGGAAAATTATTTATCTTATAGATACCCGTCGTAAAGAGGGTTGCAATTGACCCAAGATCATCACTGAATTTGGCGGTATCTACGATTTTTTTGACCCCCAATGAAAGGGTTGCCAAAAAGACAGGGGAGTGGCAGGTTTATGATGTTGCCCTTATTGGCAACAGGGTGTCCGTACTTGCCTCTTTAACCGCAATCATTACCGACCAAATTATCCCAGGGATATCGGAAGGGGCTTTGGACAGCCGGGAAGGAATGCCCTGTCCCATATTGTTCCAGGGGGATCATGGCCCCATTGAATTTAGGAATATAGTGATTGCGTCAAGGAGTACCGATTAGCCTATTTTCGCATATGTTGCTGGCGATGGTGTTGATGATAAACCGTTACGGGGATGCTCCCTGCAACCCATTTCGACCACGATTTTAAAGATTTTCCCAAAATAGAAAAGGCCATTCCCACCTATTGAGCATAAGTGTGGATGACCTTCCGGTTTGATGGGCCGTATCTGTTAAATTTTCCAGCCTTCCCTGTAAGTGCGGGTCACGAATTGGTTCGCTTCTTCCAGGTTGGTGATACGCGTATTCTCCCCATCCCACAGTAATTTCTTTCGGGCAAAAAACTCCATTTTCCCCTGACTGTTTTCCCTTTGCAACATATAACTGCGGATGGCCAGATTACCCATGAGTACGGTTTCCGTCATTGGCCCGGCGTAATCAAAGGATGAAGTAAGGGCCAGGTGCTCCGCACTGCCAAAACCGGCCTTGCAGGCGTCGACCCATTTGCGCTGATGGCCATATTCCGGTTCAATGTCATCCTCGGTCTCGGGACCGAAATCGGTCGTACCGTCGTTGAGATATAATTTAGGCATCAGGGGAGAGCTGTCATTGATATTGGTGGAGATGATCCCTTTTTCCCCGATGATCAATACGCCATTGGCACTGTCCCTTCCACCGATATCGCTATCCGCAGGAATAATATCGGGGTGCGCAGGACGGATACCGCCATCGCTCCAGGTCATCTCAATGGGCGATTTACTTTTTTCAGTGGCCCCGAAATGCAGGGTGGTAAAGGAAGAAGGAGGGCAGCCTTCCGGATGGTAATCGGCATTCCACATCTGGGTATATACCGAACCCACACTGCATTCGGCATCGGTAGGATATTTTAGACCGAGCGTTCTGAACGGGATATCGATCAGGTGGCAACCTACGTCGCCCAGTGCACCTGTGCCATAATCCCACCAGCCCCGCCAATTGAATGGATGCAGTTTGGGAGTATAGGGCCTAGTGGGCGCAGGCCCCAGCCAAAGATCCCAATATAGGTCTTTCGGTTTTATACTTTCATCGGGTTCGGGCATGGCGTAGCCTTGTGGCCATACGGGCCTGTTCGTCCATATCTGGACTTTGGAAATCTTGCCCAATACTCCAGAATCCACCCATTTCTGAACCATGTCCAAAAGTGCGTTCGAACCACCTTGATTGCCCATTTGGGTAACGATCTTTTTGCTTCTTGCCATTTCGGTCAGCAATCGGGCTTCCCTTATGTTGTGGGTCATCGGTTTTTGTACGTAGACGTGTATACCCCTTTCCATGGCACGCACTGCCGCTGGGCCATGAACGTGATCCGGAGTTGAGATGGTCACTGCATCGATACCTTTTTCCTTGTCCAGCATCTCACGGAAATCGCTGTATAATTTCGCTTTTGGAAAGTTTTCCACCGAACGTTTTGCGCTTCCCGAAAAATCGACATCACAAAGGGCCACCACTTGTTCCCGGCCTTTGACCGATGCGTTCATGATGTCACTCGCGCCTTTGCCTCCGGCGCCTATGGCAGCTAAGTTGAGGCGATCGCTAGGGGCCAAATATCCCACGCCGCCCAACACATGTCTCGGTACGATAAATATGGTGGAGGCAATGGCTCCCTTTTTAAGAAATTCCCTACGGGATGGGATTGTTTTTGTCGATTTTGGTCTGCTCATGATATAAACGGGTTTGAGTTGGATTTTGAATTCCCTAAATTTAATAATAATTGGGCGATTGGCACCAAATATATTTGGACGATCGTTAATTTCATACCGCCACGGCTTGAGGGGTTATCAGCAATCGGTCAGGTATACCCCGACCGCCAATCCGCCTTCAGAAGTTTCCTTGTATTTGGAGTTCATGTCCTTGGCGGTTTCCCACATGGTCTGCACCACCTTGTCCAAGGATACAATCGCATCTTTTGGGTCGGATCCCAATGCCAGTTCGGTCGCATTGATCGCTTTGATGGCCCCCATGCTGTTGCGTTCAATGCACGGTATTTGTACCAAGCCGCCAATGGGATCGCAAGTAAGGCCCAAGTGATGTTCCATGGCTATTTCGGCGGCCATCAGCACCTGCTCCGGACTACCCCCGGAAAGTTCCGTCAATGCGGCAGCGGCCATGGCGGAAGAGACTCCGATTTCGGCTTGACAGCCACCCATTGCGGCGGAAATGGTGGCGCCTTTTTTGAAGATGCTTCCAATTTCCCCGGCCACCAAAAGAAATCTTTTGATATGCTCAAATCCCGCATCATGGTTTTCTATCACCATATAATACATCAGCACGGCTGGAATTACCCCCGCACTCCCATTGGTTGGGGCGGTTACCACCCGGCCAAGGGAAGCGTTGACTTCGTTGACCGCCAGGGCGAAGCAACTTACCCATTTCAATATTTGCCTGAATTTCACTTCCGTTCCCCTAATGGTTTCCAACCATTCCTTTGGATTGCTATAGCTATGGATCCCTCCCAAAAGACTTCGGTTCATTTCATAGGCACGTCGATGGACGTTGAGTCCGCCCGGCAATTTCCCCTGGGTATGGCAACCGATATACATACACTCCAACATGGTTTCCCAAATACGGTTGATCCGGGTGTCTATTTCCAGGTCGTCCCGCAATGAGCGTTCATTTTCAAGTACGATTGCGGATATGCTTTTCTGCTTCTGCAGACAGTATGCAAGCAGTTCGTTCCCTTTCTCGATCGGAAATGGAAAAGTATTGAAACTCTGTATGTTCCGTTTGGCATTCTTACGTTCCTCCACCACCACAAAACCGCCACCGATCGAATAATAGGTTTCCGATTTTGATACGCCCGAAGTTAATATGGCCTCGAACGTTAAACCATTGGCATGGAACGGAAGAAATTTTTTGTGAAAAATGATATCCGAAGCAGGATTGAAATGTAGTTTCCTTTCCTTGTTGAAGTGAATAAGCTGCGTTTCCAGAATCTTTTGGACCGTTGCCTGCAATTCCCCTATGGGAATATATTCAGGGTCGGCTCCCGATAGTCCCAGCATTACGGCCAAATCTGTCGCATGGCCTTTACCAGTAAGGGAAAGCGAACCGTACATGTGTACTTTTATATGCTGGACCTCACCAAAAATTTTGGAGGCCTTCAATTCTGAAATCCATCGCCCGGCTGCCCTCCACGGACCTAAAGTGTGCGAGCTCGAGGGTCCTACACCGATCTTTAACATGTCGAAAATACTGATGCACTCCATGCTTTTTTATTGCATTCACAATTCGTTCCCTAAGGTACGAAGTTATTGCAGTGGTTGATTTTATATCTTTTGAATAGGGGGATGATTTTTTGTACGCTCCTTGAATTTTTATGATATCCCTGAGAAATCGCCAATTTCAACGCATTTGGCGCACGTCCTGCAACAACTGAAAATGACATCCTGTCAGTTTTTGTCTCTTGGCATGTTGTTTGTCATTCACAAGGCGACACCAAAAATATAGGCACTAATATAAAATTCATAGCATGAGCAAAATTATAGGTATAGATTTGGGAACGACCAATTCCTGTGTTTCAGTGATGGAAGGTAACGAGCCAGTCGTTATCCCCAATGCCGAAGGAAAAAGAACAACACCTTCTGTCATCGCATTTGTGGAAGGTGGGGAAATCAAAGTGGGTGACCCGGCCAAAAGGCAGGCGGTAACCAATCCCACCAAAACAATTTATTCCATAAAGCGATTTATGTGGAATAAATATTCAGAATCCAAAAAAGAAGCCGACAGGGTTCCTTATAAAGTGGTCAAAGGCGACAACGATACCCCTAGGGTAGATATTGATGGCCGACTATATACCCCGCAGGAACTTTCTGCGATGATCCTTCAGAAAATGAAGAAGACCGCAGAGGATTACTTGGGCCAGACCGTAACCAGGGCGGTGATTACCGTACCGGCTTATTTTAACGATGCACAACGTCAGGCCACGAAAGAGGCCGGTGAAATTGCAGGTTTGGTCGTGGAGCGTATCATCAACGAACCTACCGCAGCTTCCTTGGCCTATGGCCTTGATAAAAAGAGCATCGATCAAAAAATTGTGGTGTTCGACTTCGGAGGTGGTACACATGACGTTTCCATTCTCGAATTGGGAGATGGTGTCTTCGAAGTTTTGGCCACCGATGGAGATACCCACTTGGGAGGCGATGATGTTGATCAGAAAATCATCGATTGGTTGGCTGCCGAGTTTAAAAAGGACGAAGGGATCGATTTGCGCGATGATGCAATGGCATTGCAGCGTTTGCGCGAAGCGGCTGAAAAAGCCAAGATTGAATTGTCTTCTTCCGCACAGACCGAAATCAATTTGCCCTATGTAACCGCTACGGCGTCTGGGCCAAAGCACTTGGTGCGTTCCCTTACCCGGGCCAAATTTGAGCAATTGATAGAAGATTTGGTAAAACGAACGATCGAGCCTTGCCAAACTGCCTTAAAGGCGGCCGGCCTATCGAAAAGCGATATCAATGAAATTATTTTAGTGGGTGGTTCCACCAGGATTCCTGCGGTACAAGAAGCCGTTGAGAAATTTTTCGGTAAGAAACCTTCCAAAGGGGTAAACCCGGATGAAGTGGTGGCCGTTGGTGCAGCCATTCAGGGTGGGGTTCTTACGGGAGATGTCAAGGACGTGCTCTTATTGGACGTTACCCCCTTATCACTGGGTATCGAGACCATGGGACGTGTAATGACCAAATTGATCGACGCAAATACCACGATCCCTACGAAAAAGTCGCAGATATTCTCTACTGCCGCAGACAATCAACCTTCCGTTGAAATCCATGTCTTGCAGGGAGAGCGTCCCATGGCGGCAGACAACAAAACCATTGGAAGATTCCATTTAGACGGACTTCCCCCTGCGCAAAGGGGCGTACCCCAAATTGAGGTGACCTTCGATATCGATGCGAACGGGATCATAAAGGTTTCCGCTACCGATAAGGCCACCAATAAATCGCAGGACATCAGGATCGAGGCCTCTTCAGGATTGACCGAAGAAGAAATCAAGAAGATGAAGGCGGAGGCGGAAGCCAATGCCGAGGCCGACAAAAAGGCGAAGGAAACGGCCGATAAGCTGAATGAAGCAGATAGCATGATTTTCCAGACCGAAAAGCAGTTGAAGGAATTTGGCGAGAAATTGTCCGATGACAAGAAAAAACCGATAGAGGCTGCTTTGGAGGATTTGAAAAAGGCCTACGAAAGCAAGGATGTGGCCTTGATCACACCAGCCTTGGATAAAATCAACGAAGCCTGGAAAGTGGCTTCCGAGGAAATGTACAAGGCACAGGCAGAAGGCCAGCAGGCCGGTGCGGCTCCAAATGGTCAGGACACGGCTGCTGAAGGTGCGAAGGAAGGCGATAACGTTGAAGACGTTGATTTTGAGGAAGTAAAGTAACCCAAAGCAATATATTGATGGTATTTCATCGAAAAGGGACAGTTTAAGCTGTCCCTTTTTGTTTTTGACAGCGGATTTGTTTTCTGATTGGTTGAATAAAAGGTAATTTTGTACCATGATGATAAAATACCCCTTTTTACTTTTTTGCCTTTTATTGTTAGCCCCGTTCATCTGCGTAGCGCAGGAAATCAAAATTTTTACGACTGTGGATTTTGACCTGAAAGGAGAGGTCAAGTCATGTTTTATCACCACTGATTATGGCAAGGAGGAATATGACTTCGATAAGGAAGGCCGACTTACAAAATCGGTGACCCGCTATAACGACACGGATTATGATATTACCTACTACTTTTATAAAGAGGGCGAGCTGGCCGAAAAAAGATTGGAGAATTATAGGGATAAAGCATTCGATCGATCTACCAGTATCGCTAATTTCTATAGCATTGATACCACCGAGAACAAAGTGGTTACCGAAAAAATAGTTTCCTACGACAAGGTGTTTCTGGACCAGTACCAATACCATTTTGATAGCGATAGCAAATTGATTAAGATTATTAGGGCCAACAATAATGGTAACGATGAGACCCTCTTGGAATACAGCAGCTTAAAAAATGAAAATACGGTAGACTATCTGTTGAACGGGGTATTGCAAAAGTCGATTCGCAGCTCGGAAAGGATTTCCAAGAACAAATCCACAGAAAAAGTGATTTTGACCAAAGAATTTCTCAACGGTGTCCCCAACAAAGCCATAGAAGAAATTTTTGATTCCAGAGGAAAACTGCTTGAAGAAACCCAGTTCGGGTTTGATGGGAATA
>JBATHI010000163.1:0-11389 GCA_049666645.1 Flavobacteriaceae bacterium
GAATCGAACGCCTATTTCGAAAAAAGTGGCATTCCGTATACCCTTTTATATACCTCATTCTACTGGGAAAACTTCATCTATTTAGGCTCGGGGCCCCAAAAAGGGCCTGATGGGAAATACGCCATCACATTCCCCATCGGCACCAAGAAGTTGCCCGGAATCGCCGTTGCCGATATTGGCAAATGTGCCTTTGGCATCATCAAACAAGGTGACGCCTACCAAAACAAAGCGGTAGGAATCGCCGGGGAACATTTAACAGGTCAACAAATGGCCGACACATTTTCCAATGTTTACGGCATATCCGTAACCTATAACAATGTACCCGCATCGGTTTATCGCAGTTTTGATTTTCCGGGGGCCGAAGATCTCGGCAATATGTTTCAGGTCAATGCCGAATTTGATCAGGAGTTTTGTGGGGCACGGCCTATTTCCTTGGCCAGAAAATTGAACCCCGAATTGCTGACCTTCGAAAAGTGGCTCACAATAAACAAAGACAAGCTAAAACTTTCCTGAGCCTGGACATCATTGTTCTCAATCGTACCACACGGGCAAGTTGGTGATTTACAACGCCTTCACCACTGAGTGCTGATATCCCGTTCTATTGCGACCAGGCCGTTGGCTTGCGATCCCATCGGTGCTTCCGCAACTCTTGGTACAACGCGGCAGACAAACCCTTGCCGTCACTGGTTGCCGTATTGGCCAGCACATTCCTTTCCTTCCGCATTCCGGGAATGATGGTGCCCACCGATTTGTTCATCAAGATAAAACGCAGGGCCATCTCGGCCATGGTCATTCCCTGGGGAATCAAGGGGCGCAGGGCATCGGCATGTTCCACACTGGGTATAAGGTTTTCGGGCACAAAATAGGTGCCCCGCCAATCCCCTTCCGGGAAAATGGTCTCCTTGGTAATATTGCCGGTTAAAGTACCTTCGTCGAAGGGGACCCTGGCGATGATTCCAATATCCATTGTATCGCATAATGGGAAAAGGACATCTTCCGGATTTTGATCAAAAATATTATAGATGACCTGAACCGCATCGAGCAGCCCGGTCTTTAAAGCCTTGATCCCGTTTTCGGGTTCCCATCGGTTCATACTGATGCCCATCGCGGCAATTTTTCCCGAGGATTTCAAATCCTGCACGGCGCGTTGCCATTCTTCCCTATCGGCCCAACCATCGTCCCAGGTATGGAACTGCATCAGATCCAATTGTTCCAACCCCAAGTTTTTAAGGGTCTTGTCGGTAAACGCCACGATGTGTGAGGTCGGATAGGAGTCTTCGAATCGATACTCGGGCATGGCGGGCCATTTGAAATTCATGGGCGGAATTTTGCTGGCGGTATACAACTTCTTGTCGGGATGTCTTCGTACGAGTTGCCCCAACAGTTCTTCACTGTGGCCTTCCCCATAACCCCAGGCGGTATCAAAAAAATTGACCCCCCTGTCGACCGCCAAATCGAGCGATCTGCCAGATTGCCAATCATCCGATTCGGTCCATCCCGCCATGCCCCACATGCCATAACCAACTTCGCTCACCTGCCAATCGGTTCTGCCAAACCTTCTATATTTCATGACCTCCTTTTTTTATTATTCCATTGATAGACGGCCCAAAGGATGATTCCATAAATGAACCCAATGACCAAGCCATCGCGTATTTTTTTTTGTAACATGGCGAGGGTATATTCCCCTTCCAAGATGATCGAAACCACCACAAAGAGAACTATAAATGCCAAAACCCTGAAAGCAACTTTTTTGATCATGCCATTTTCAATATTGATGGAAAGCGTCGGATACGAAGCCAAGTACTGTCGGCAGCGCCTCCCGCCAATAGGTCCAGCTGTGCCGTCCATCCCGAACGCGGTATTCATGCGGGATTTCCTTTTTGGTCATGGCGATATGCACGAGGCTGTTCCCTTCGAACAAAAAATCATCATCACCGCAGTCGATGTACCAACGTACCGATTTGATGTCCTCCACGGGAACGCTTTCAATAAGGTTAAGGGCGCTGTGCTGCTCGAAGAATTTTTGTGTTTGTTCTTCGGTCAATTGATCGCCGTTCCTTTTAAGCCTTTCCTTCAAATCCTCCAGGGTAAGCGATCCTACCGAGGCGCTCAACGGACAGGCCGATGAAAACAGTTCTGGATGATGCAACGCATACATAAAGGTGCCCCCACCGCCCATCGAGAGTCCTGCAACGGCCCGAAAGCGCTTTTCGCCCTTGATGCGATAGGTTTTTTCGACGTAGGGCATCAGTTCCTGAAAAAAGAAATCCTCATATTTCCAATCGCCTACATTGAAATACCCCCTTTTACCGGTATTTCCATCGGGCATAATGATGACCATTGGCGTGGCCGTGCCGTCTTTGATGGCATTGTCGGCGATGCGGAGCACCTCCCCGAACTGCACCCAGCCGGTTTGATCATCACCACCGCCGTGCAAGAGGTATAATATGGGATAGGTCCGGTTCGAAGTTTCATAATCCGGTGGCAGATATACGGCATATTTCCGCTCACCTTTCAAAATTTTACTGGTCATCGATAGGTTGTCGAAAACCTTTCCGGTCTGGCCAACGGCCATCACGGTCATACAAAAACAACATAGGAAAGTGATGAGTAGTCTCATAAAATGGCGTCTTGTTGGTTGTTGAGAACAAGATACTAAAACGACATGGATTTTCTACACCAAAATACGATTCCAATTTTGGCTTTACCAACTGCCGCCCCCACCGCCGCCAAAGCCGCCGCCCGACGAACCGCCACCCGAGGACCCACTGCTCGAGGGGGCACTTACCATGGTCGATTGGGTCGATGCCATGGCCCCCGAGAACGATTTTGAGAACTGCTGCATCCCCAACATCTTGCCCGAAGTTGATGAATACCATTGGGGAGGGGGTACGTTGAGCGCATCGAATTTTTTGGCCCATTTTTCGAACATACCGAAAGCGAGGGCATAGCCCATGGTATTTTCAAAATAATGGGGGTCATCCTGCAGCAACATTTTCAATTTGTTTTCCTCCGCGACCTTGATGAATTGTTTAAACCCTTTCAGTTCTGAAAGTACACGATTCCCCCTGCTGTTCTTCTTGACCATATAAACATTGAAACCAAGTAAGATCATACAGCTCAACAAAATCGACACGCAGGCAAGAATTCCCCAGAAGAACAGGCCCAACAACGAAAGCAGTATGGCCGAGGCGATTAGGATGACCAGGGTAACCGTTTGTGCCTTTTTCGATTCGGCTTCGTAATAGGGCTGTGCCTTATCCTTCAAAACACTGCGCGCACTGGCCATGGTGGTATAAAAACTATCCTTCAGGCTGCTCACCAAGACTTCGGCTTCCGCCATATCGGGATCGCTCCCGAATAGCCCTTCGAACATTTCCTTGGCATATTCAGGGGCGGTTTCCGGCAGCGGACCTAACCGAATCAGCTTGGTGTCTTTCTTTCCAAAAAGGCCTTTTTTGGGGATTTCTTCTATCCTGAGGTGGCCTTGAGACCCCCAATGAGGCAAGAGCGATATGAGGTCGGAATGGTCGGCCTTATCATCGATGAGGAAACCTGCCATTGCGGGATCCAGGTTTTCGGGGGGATAATAGCTCGTGGTGCGAACGACCCGTTCATCTTTGCCATACCTGTGCCAGGTCATATAAAACCCACCGAACAATGCGGCAACAAGGAACAACCAGCCAAACTTGTCCCAAAATGGCCAAAATGGCTTAAATTCCTCCACCGATTGGGGAGGCAGATTGATCAAGACCGTAACGCTCTCGCCGGGATGCGATATATAGTTGCGCCGGCTCCTGCCTTCCAATGAACCGCTATTGAACGTGATCTCCATATCTTCGGTCAAAGAAGAAGTTCCCCTAACACCACTGTACACAAAGCAGTTTTCCGGCCCTAACCGAACTTGTCCCGGCGGAACCACCTTAAAGTTGATCTGCTCAAAATTGGCCTGCCAGTCTTGGGGTTTGAGGTTCCAATAAAATCGGATTTGGTTGTTTTCAAAAAGAAAGGCATTGTAGACCCGATACTTTATTTCATAATGCTGCGGCCCGATCAAGGTGATGTCCTTGTCCCCTATCTTGATATCGATCTGATCCGTCATCTTTTGGACAAAATCGAAAGGAGCTTCAAACTTCTGATCCGGAACCTTTATGTTGTCGACCCTTATCCTGCGTTTTGAAGGGTTGCCCGCCGAATCGATAAGGTTGTAGTTGGTCAATATGGTGCGGTATATCCCGTGTTTGTAGGTCTCAAAAATCAAGTCATAATTTTCAACCACATCGAAATAGCCTTTCTCGTTGATAAAGATTTCGACCGAATAATTCTTTACCACAAAATCCTGGGCCAAGACCGTCAACGACCACAGCAATGTAAAAACAAGCAGAATGGATTTCTTCATGTCGTCTGGTTTGATGCCTTTCCCCTTGTCGAATATCCGTTTGCCGTAATTCGCATTGTGGTGGGGGACAAAGACGGAATCTTTTGCCAAAACAGCTCTGAAAAGGGGCTACGGGAAATCGGCATTGTTGAATCGAGGTCTACTTCCTAGGAAAAATCAACTTTTACATTGGCCTTACTGGCTTCATCGGTTTCAAAAAAGTCGAAATGTCGGTACTTGAACATGCCCGCGAACAAGACCCCCGGAAAACTCTCACCATAGGTGTTGTTTTCCCTCACCGTGCCGTTGTAATAACGCCTGCTGCGCTCGAGATTCTCTTCAATGGTATTCAATTTTTCCTGTAGGTCAAGGAAGTTGGCATTGGCCTTTAAATCCGGATAAGCTTCCCCAAGTGCAAAAATACTTCTCAGGCCCTGTTGCAATTGGTTTTCTGCTTTGATTTGGGCATTGATGTCCCCCTTCGGAACCTGCATGGCGGCGTTGCGTGCATTGATTACCGCCTCAAAGGTCGATTTTTCGTGTTTGGCATAACCCTTTACGGTCTCCACCAAGTTGGGAATGAGGTCGTATCGTCTTTTTAGCGCAACGTCGATATTGCTCCAGGCATCGTTCACCACATTCTTATTCTTAACGAAACGATTGAATATTCCAACCAGGAATACGAAGATCATTGCCAGTAAGCCAAGTAACACCAAAATAGTAATCATGTTTGCGTAAATTTATGGTTCATAATTTTAAATCGGAAGGGGCCAAGGTCATTTTTTGGACCGATATCCCTTATAAAGATAGCAATAATCCCTTATCGATTATTGAAAACTACGAATGCCCTTTTTGAGAAACGAGGGTGTGGGGCCCATCCGGCGATTCAACCTAGAATAATTCCTTTTCGTCTTACCCAAAAATAGGCGAAGACCATGTTGGGCACCCAGCAAAGCCAGGCCACAATACGATAGGCCGATACGTAGTCGTGTAGCAACAGGCTGAGGATAGGTAGCCAGATGCGCAGGGTAACCGCCGCAAAACAGGCGGCATAACTATAGATCATAAAGCCTTGGTGCAGTTGGAGGTCTCCTTTTTTTACGGCGGAATAGGCCTTGAGGGTCGTAAACAGCCAAAGACATCCCAAACCCATAAATCCGAGTGTGGAAATGAGCCCCCCCGTTTCAAAAATGGTAATATAAATACCGCAGCTGACGCTGATCAATGCGGAAACGATATAGATCTTTCCCACCAAACGATGTCTTTTTAGATGGGTGGTCCTCATTTTTTTACTGAACTGCGACCACCCGATCAAGAGGGCCAGCCCTCCAAAAAGGATATGGCCATAGAACCCGATGTTCCAATAGATATTCGATAACAGCGCGTCACTTTTTGAAGCCAGCAGCCCAAACTCCCTGTCAATAAAAAAATAGGTCAATGGGTAGAGTCCGACCGAGATGGCCAAAACCATAAACACTATCCAAGCAACCTTGTTCGTGGAGTTCATCCGTTTTTACTATTTATTGTGCGCCTGCGGTTCTTTGAGGCACCGGTGGAGGCCCTTCGGGCAACATGGCTTCCCAAACTTCAGATCCCTTCCTTTTCAAAAATTCTTCCTTGATCTGTTTGCGCAAGTTCTCGTCCTCAAACAGGTCGACCATGGTCGTTCCCAATGACTTAGCGGCAAAAAGCATCCCTTTATGGCCGATTTCCATGCCGCCACAGGCAACGACTACCCAAGAGTGCCATGGGGAATTATAGGGCGCCGTGGTGGCCAGTAAAGTGATTTCCGGAACAATGTAACTCACATCGCCCACGTCGGTAGAACCCCCGGGGACCTCCTGGAATTCAGACCCCAATGGCTGGATATCACCGCTGATTCCCTTTGGTTCCGCGCCATATTCGGCCATGATTTCATCAGCGAAAGCCATTTCCTTATCGGTATAGGTGATCGGCCCCACGAACTCCATGTTTTTCTGAAGTATTTTGGCGCCTGCCTCGTTGATCAATAATTCATATAGACCACTGTTGAGCTTCACTTCCACCTCAACGCCCGCCATCAACGCGGCGCCTTTTGCAACATCTTTCATCCTCTCCGAAACTTCGGCCACTCCGCTCCGCTTCGAATCGCGTATCCAAAGCCAGACACTTGCCATGTCGGGAATGACATTGGGCACTTTCCCGGCGTCGGTATACACATAGTGCATGCGAACGGAAGGTTGTACATGTTCCCTGAGCGAATTGATGCCAGTGGTAAAAAATTCCGCGGCATCCAAAGCGCTCCGTCCGTTCCATGGATCGGCCGCCGCATGGGCACTCTTGCCCTTAAAGGAAACGGTAAAATCTGAAACCGCTTGGGAGCTGGCCATATTGGCCTCGTTCTCGTAGGCGGGATGCCAGTCGAGACAAACGTCGAGGTCATTGAACAAACCGGCACGGGCCATATATACCTTTCCGGCCAGATCTTCTTCGGCCGGGGTGCCGTAGAAGCGAATGGTTCCCTTCAGTTTTCCGGCTTCCATCAATTCCTTGATGGCAATCGCGGCACCCAAACTGCCGGCCCCGAACATATTATGGCCACAGCCATGTCCGGCAGCCCCCACATGCAGGGATTCCTTTGTAGGCAATGCTTTTTGGGAAAGTCCGGGCAAGGCATCGTATTCCCCCAATATCCCGATGATCGGGCTGCCCGAACCGTAGGTCGCGATAAAGGCGGTGGGGATATCTGCCACACCCCGCTCTACCGTGAAACCCTGTGCCTCGGCATAATCTGCCAATACTTTTGCGGACTCGTACTCCATCATGGCAGGTTCGGCGAATGCCCATATCTGGTCGCTGATCTTTACAAGTTCCTCCTGATGTTTGGCCACGGAGGCCAGTACCTCTTGTTTATTTTTTAGGGTCGCTTTTTGACCACACAATTGTAGCGGGCCAATTACGAGCAACATGGCAATGGTATAGTAAGTTTTTTTCATATTAGGGTAAGGTTATTATTATTGACTTTTTGTATGGTAGGTGAGGCTGTTCTGGACCTTTGGGGCGCTGACATCAAGGTTAGCCCTATTTACATTTGAGGTGTAGGTATTTCTTGGCAATGCATTTTTTATTTGCTGTTGACTTTTTGCAGACTTATCATTTTTTGAAGGCAAGTCACACATCATCAATAGCCCCAACGCTTCATTATTTTCAGGTCGGTATCGACAGATTCCATAGGGGTTTTTCCCTGATAGGATTCCTGTTCGATGATAAAATCGGTGGTACCGCCTAATTTTTTGCATTTTTGAACCACTTCCTCCACCCCAACGATGCCTTCGCCCAGTATGGTACTCTCATAAGGGTGGTCTCCACTGCCTTTGATCATATCCTTCACGTGCACCGATGGGAACCGGCCGGGATATTTTTCCAACCATGGATCTGCTTTGGCACCACCGTTGATCATATTGCCAAAATCGAGCTGTTGTATCACCAGGTCGGGATCTGTATTCTGAAGGATCAAGTCGTATAATACTTGCCCGTTCACCTGTTGGTCGAATTCAAAATCGTGGTTGTGGTAGCCGAACTTCATGCCCGACTTTTGACAAAGCTCCCCGCATTTGTTGAAGATATCCATGAAAGCCAAGAGTTGGTCATGGTCTTTCCATATCTTCCCATCGAGCCACGGACTGATCACAAAATCCTGCCCCACGGCAGCTGCATCTTCCACGGTATATTTCCAGGCGTCGGTAAAATCCTTCTTCGATGTATCCCAATGGTTTATGCCCAAAACAGTGTGACCGCTTGGCATTTTGATGCCAAGCCCATCCAATATATTCCTAAATTCTGAGGCTGACCATCCATAAAACTTACGATCCACATAGTTGGCATGTTCAACCACCTTGTAGCCCATTTTGGCCAATTTTTCCAAACTGCCTTGGGGGTCTGTTTTCATTTCTTCACGAATCGAATACAATTGCACCCCTGTTTTAAGCTGCTTCTTTGTCAGGTTGGCCGCATAAGCGGGGAGAAATGAAATCGCAGTTGCCGCGAAGGCGCTGTTTTTTAAGAAATTGCGTCGTGATTGTTGCATGTTGAATCGTTTAAGGTAATCGACATCCATTTAATGGATTCCCGTTACCAGATTAAATATAATACTAAATATGGAAAGGCCCCTCATTAATGTTGGTCGGGGGCCTATGCCTTTAGAGTGTGGGAACAACATAAGTCTACTTTTCTTATGGAAGCCTCCTACGATCAGGGAAACAGTTATTGGTACCGCCAACTTTTTAGATCGGCCCCTTTCGGTGCGCTTTCGGCGATACGTTTCATGATCTTGGGCACGTACATGCTGTTGTACCTCAGGCGGCTGATGGCGTTGGGCTGATCGGGATCGCCGTTCCAACAGTGTTCGGCACGATCTCCGTACAGCACTTCGCCATCATAATAGGGATCTGTGGTACGCTCCAAAAAATCTTCCATGAGATATACCGCATTGTTCAGATAATAGTTGTCCATATCGCCACAGTATATATTGATCTTGCCCTTCAATTTTTCCCCGAGCTTGTCCCAATCCCTTTCCATAATATGGCGCAAGTCATAATTCTCCTTCCAATACTCGGCCACTTCATGATCGATTTTCCCCGTCATTTTGTCCCAGAGCCTTGCCGGGTAGCCATCAGCACCTTGAGGGGAATAAGTGGCCTCCCAAATATCCCACTGCTGGCCCGAACGGCTCTTATCTCCCAAGACCAGTTCCAAGTGGTTGCTTTCGCGGATGGTCGACTGTATCTGCCCCAAATAATTTCGATGGCTGGGTACTTCCAATTTTTTATTGGCACTGGCATAGTAGTAGGCGTTTTCATCTTCGTAGATATCCGTTAAACAATAGGCCCGAAAATCGATGGGATCCGGACAAGCGGCAAAACAGCCATTGTATTCATCGGGATATTTTACCTGAACTGCCAAGGCTTCCCAACCCCCTGTGGAGCCTCCATAAAGAAACCGCGCCCATCCTTCGCCCAAACCTCGGAACTGCTTTTCTATCTCCGGTATCAGCTCATAGGTGATCGCATCGCCATAAGGGCCCTGGCTTGCCGTGTTCACGGCATACGAATCGTCGTAATAAGGGGTTGGATGTTGAATTTCAATGATCAGGAACCTTGGAAAATCGGGTTCGTTCCAACGCTTATAAAAATCATAGGCCTCCTGTTGCTCGATAATGTTGTAACCTTCCAGTTGGAACCTTTCCGAATATTCGGGTTCAAGGCCAGGGTCGGGCGGCGTGGTTCGGAAACCGCCAAAATCTGAAGGAAAATGACCATGAAAAATCATCAAGGGATATTTGGCCTCGGGATGCTCATTGAAACCCTTGGGCAACAATACATGGGCACCAAGGTACATGTCCCTTCCCCAAAACGCGGACAGTTTTTCGGACTTCACCTTGATATGTTTGACCCATTCGGTGTCTTCCGGTTCAACTATTGGAGGAATCACCTGATCCATGACCACGTTGATGGCCTGAAGTCCCGCTTCCGTAATGGTGACCTTAAAGGGCTTGCTGTACAGGTTGCCCGGAGATCGGTTCCATTGCTGGCCCTCCCCATTATCCATGGGTAATTTTACCGTATGCCCCGTAGATAGGTCAAAAGTCTCGTACACATGCAATAAGGCCTGTACACTATACTCCCCCGGGGGCACTTGGGCCAAACTGGGATAAGGAAATCCGAAGATATCGCCATCAAATGTTTTTGATTCGCCCGCTTTCATGCCGTCCACGTTCATTCCAAAAATCATTTGGGTCTGAAGTCCGTCATTGATCTGAAACCTGGGTTCCGTATCGCCATTGTTGGAGAACATCAACAGTAATCGGCCATCCAAAGCTTCTTGGCGAATGGCATCCGAAAAGCTGACATTGATGTCAAAATTCGATTTTTTCTCCGTGTCGGTTTCACAGGCATTTAGGCAAAGTAGAGCCAAAAGGTGTATAAGAAAATATTTTTTCATGGACGGGTTATTTCGAGAAAAGGTACTGAATTTGATTTGATCGGCAAATAACAAATTCGCCTTACGAACGTTTTATTACCATAGTTTCATGGTGATGAACCCTGGCAAATTACCTGATATGAAAAAGCTGCTCGCCATTCTTTGTTTGTTGGCCCTCTGTATTGGACTGGCCCAATGCACCAATGATGAACGGAATACCGATCTGGACATTCTTACTCCAAACGATTCCCTGAAAACGGGGGTTGAGCCCACTTCAAAATAGAAATCCCTCCTAGGTGAGGGATTTTATCCAAAGTCTACTGTTGCCCAACGATCCCAACCATTCGGAAATGAGAAGGGTATCGGTCTACCATATTTTAATCCTTTCCGACGGTGGCAAGAAAAGGGAATCCCGATCTTGAACCTTGAAAGCGGAATAAAATTCGGGCACATTCCGAACTACCCCGTTTATCCTGAAGTGGTTCGGTGCATGGGGATCGGTATTGACCTGTACCCGAAGTGCTTCGTCCCTTGATTTATTGCAGTAGGTCTGGGCAAAACCGATAAAAACCCTTTGATCCCCCGTAAAACCGTTCAAATCAGGGGCTTCACTACCATTTAGTGACATTTTATAGGCATCTAGGGCAATGCTCAAGCCACCCAGATCCCCTATGTTCTCGCCCAGGGTAAACTCCCCATTGACATTCAAGTCGGGAAAGACCTTGAACTGGTCGTATTGGGCAACCAGGGCCTCGGTACGTTTTTCAAAATTTTCTTTGTCGATTTCGGTCCACCAGTCGCGCAATGCACCACTGCCATCGAAGGTGCTGCCCCTATTATCGAAACCATGCCCGATTTCATGGCCGATTACCGACCCGATCGCACCGTAGTTGATGGCATCATCGGCATTTAAATCGAAAAAGGGGGGTTGCAGGATGGCGGCCGGAAAAACTATTTCGTTCATCGTAGGATTGTAGTAGGCATTCACCGTTTGCGGGGTCATGCCCCATTCCTCCTTATCTATGGGTTTTCCCAATTTGGCCAGTTCGCGAT
>JBATHI010000164.1:0-7757 GCA_049666645.1 Flavobacteriaceae bacterium
GACCTGTTGTGCCTGTACTTGAACAATAATGAAAATTCCCAGTTGTTCACCGGCAAAAGCCTTCGGCTCGGGGGAAGTAAGGAATTGTATGAAGACAACGGTTCGTTTTTTGGGGATCTTTCCGCCATATTGATCGACAATATGCCCTTATGGGCGGAATTCAGCAGCACGCCTAGCAGCAAGGTATCCTTGATGAGCGAGTGGGAGAGCAAGCTAAAGGCGATCATCAACGAGAGTACCCAGGAAAACGTGACCAGTTTGGCGGGAGTACCCTCATGGATGCTGGTATTGCTCAACAATGTGCTGGAGGAAACCGGAAAAGACCATCTTTTCCAGGTATGGGAAAATCTGGAAGTTTATTTCCATGGCGGCGTGAGTTTCAACCCCTATAAGGAACAGTACAAAAAATTATTGCCCAGAAAGAATTTCAGGTATTATGAAATCTATAATGCCTCGGAAGGCTTCTTCGCCATACAGGACCGCAACGATGCCGATGACCTGCTGTTGATGTTGGATTATGGCATCTTTTATGAATTCATACCCATGGACACCTACGGTCAAAACACACAGTCTACCATACCCTTGGCCGAAGTGAAGACCCATGTGAATTATGCAATGATCATCACCACCAATTCCGGTTTATGGCGCTACAAAATTGGGGATACGGTGCGCTTTACTTCCATAGCTCCCTATCGGATCAAGGTGACCGGACGCACCAAACACCATATCAATGTTTTTGGTGAAGAACTGATCATTGAAAATGCCGAGGAGGCGCTCAGGACCGTCTGCTCACGCACCGGAGCCGAAATCAAGGACTACACCGCAGGCCCGATCTTTATGAAGGGCAGGGAGAAGGGCGCCCATGAATGGGTTATCGAATTCAGGAACAGGCCCTCGGATATGAATTGCTTCACCCAGACCTTGGACGATGCCCTCAAATCATTAAACTCCGACTATGAGGCAAAACGCTACAACAATGTTACGCTAACGATGCCCAAAGTAAACATTGCCAGGGAAAACCTTTTTTACGATTGGCTGAAATCCAAAAACAAATTGGGAGGGCAGCATAAGATCCCAAGATTATCGAATAAAAGGGACTACATCGAGGAATTGCTCCAAATGAACCAATAAATGAGGTAGACTGACCATTAATATTCAATTTAGAGTTCTCAATGCGACCGAACTACTAAATTGATACCAAATGACTTCAGAAAGACTTGTGATATTGTCCGACATGTGGGGGGTTAAAAAAGGACTGTGGATTACTTCCTATCTCGGATACCTTCAGCAATATTATGATATTGCCTTCTATGACATTCAACAATTGGCGAATATCGATTTGGAGATAAAGTCGCCGGAGAATCTGCATCGGGCCTTTGTTGAGGAAGGTATCGATACTGCGGTGGCACATCTGATTAAAAAGGAAAGTGAACCGAGCCATTATCTGGCATTCAGCACAGGGGGTACCATTGCCTGGAAGGCCAACTTAAAAGGTCTTCACATGAAGTCGCTCACGGCAATTTCCCCTACAAGGGTACGCTTTGAGGACCTCAAGCCCTGTTGTAAAACCAAATTGATCTTTGGGGGAAATGATGCCTTCAGGCCCGATGACAATTGGTCTGAAAAGCTCGATCTTGAATTGGAAATCGTGCCCAATTTCGGTCATGAGCTGTATACCGACGAAAAAATTATCGGCAAAGTATGCCAACATCTGCTGTCGGCGGTTTTGGAAAGGGAACATAAGGCCAAGAAGGCCGGATAATAGTGTGTTTTGAATTCGTAAAGGGAGCTCGGCGGCATCTACCCAACCCAAACCTAAAAAATATCTGATTTTTAAAGGCTTCTGAAAGCACCCTATCTTTAGGAGACCGCTTTTAGTTTCTTGATAGTCTCAAAGGAAATCTTTTCCTCCGCATAGGGCTTGGTTACTTTAAATTCCTTTTCGCCACTGCTGGGGAGTTCAAACATGGCATCGGTGAAAATGGCTTCGCACAGGGAACGCAGCCCACGTGCCCCAAGTTTGTAATCTATCGCTTTTTGTACGATATAATTCAATGCCTGTTCCGTAATTTCAAAGTTGATACCATCCATGCTGAACAGTTTTTCGTACTGTTTGATGATGGCATTCTTGGGCTCGGTCAATATGGCCCTGAGCGTTTTCTCGTCCAAGGGGTTCATATAGGTGAGTACGGGCAATCTTCCAATGATTTCAGGGATCAAACCGAAATCTTTCAGATCTTTCGGAATGATATATTGGAGGATATTGGTTTCATCGAGACGTTCATCGGCCTTGGAGGCACTGTAGCCCACCGCCTGCATGTTCAGGCGTTTGGTAATTGCACGTTCGATGCCATCAAAGGCACCGCCGGCGATAAATAAAATATTTTCGGTGTTGACCTCTATGAATTTCTGATCCGGATGTTTTCGTCCTCCCTTGGGGGGTACGTTTACCATGGTGCCCTCCAAGAGTTTCAACAGCCCTTGCTGTACCCCTTCACCGGAAACATCCCTGGTGATCGAAGGGTTGTCGCCCTTGCGGGCAATTTTATCTATTTCATCTATAAATACGATGCCGCGTTCGGCTTTTTCAAGGTTGTAATCTGCCGCCTGCAGCAATCTGGTCAATATGCTTTCCACATCTTCCCCCACATAACCTGCCTCGGTCAGTACCGTGGCATCAACAATGGCCAAGGGCACATTGAGCATTCGTGCAATCGTTTTTGCCATTAGGGTTTTGCCGGTACCGGTTTGCCCCACCATGATGATGTTGCTCTTTTGGATTTCAACATCGTTGTCTTTCGATTTGGGCTGCAACAAGCGTTTGTAATGGTTGTAGACCGCTACCGACATCACCTTTTTGGTACGGTCCTGCCCTATGATAAAAGTATCTAAAAACTCCTTGATCTCTTGGGGTTTCTTTAATACGAGCTCACTCGAGAGGTCCTTGGTCTTGGTCTGCTTCGATTCCTCGGCCACGATGCCATGCGCCTGTTCTATACAACGGTCACAGATATGGGCGTCCAAACCTGCGATCAAAAGGTTGGTCTCGGGCTTTTTCCTTCCGCAAAAAGAGCATTCTAAATTGTCTTTCGCCATGTTTTTTTCCTTCCTTACGTTATGCTAACGTAATAATTGGGTTTTTGGTTTGTACTCAGGGTTGAAAAGTACATTTGCCTGACATAATTGGTCGAATCGATCAACGATCCCTTACCAAAATTTCATCGATCATGCCATATTTCTTGGCCTCGTCCGCTTTCATCCAATAGTCCCGATCACTGTCGTCGGTTACCTTTTCGAACGTTTGGCCCGAATGATTTGCAATGACCTGGTAAAGCTCATCCTTTAATTTTAAGATTTCCCTTGCGGTAATCTCGATATCGCTCGCCTGCCCCTGTGCCCCTCCCATCGGTTGGTGGATCATTACCCGGGAGTGGGTGAGTCCGCTTCTCTTGCCTTTTTCACCTGCACAGAGCAACACTGCGCCCATGGAGGCGGCCATCCCGGTGCAGATCGTGGCCACATCCGGTTTGATGAACTGCATGGTATCGTAGATGCCCAATCCGGCATAAACGCTTCCTCCTGGGGAGTTGATGTATATCTGGATGTCTTTGGAAGCATCGGTGCTCTCCAAAAATAACAATTGCGCTTGAACGATGTTGGCTACCTGATCGTTGATGCCGGTGCCGAGAAAGATGATGCGGTCCATCATCAATCGCGAGAAAACATCGAAGACCGCAATGTTCATTTGACGCTCTTCTATGATATTGGGGGTCATGTTCGTGGGGTACATGCTTCCGATTATTTTGTCGTAATAGGTGCTGCTGATCCCTTGGTCCTTTATAGCGTAATTTTTGAATTCTTTTCCGTAATCCATGGTTTCCGATTCGATATTTTTGATAAAAAAGGTGCCGAAAATTCTATTTTTCGGCACCGTAAAGATACTTAATATTTTTTGGAAAACTATCCGTACACCTCTTTCACAAAATTCTCATAGGTGACTTCCTTGGTCTTAAGATTGACCTTTTCCTTATAAAGCTGCAACAATTTTTGGATCATCAGTTGTTCGGAAAGCCTTCTTACCTCATCTTGATTGCCCAATACCCTCGCCGCGATGTTGTCGAGTTCTTCCTCTTTCGGGTTCATTTGTCCGAATTGCGCCATCTGTGATTTGATGAAACCTTTGGCAAAATCCTTGAGTTCTTCGAACTGAATGCTGATATTGTGGTCTTTGATGATTTTGCCCTCGATCAACTGGTAACGAAGCCCTTTCTCCGATTTTTCATATTCGGCGGTGGCCTGCTCAGGGGTCAACGGCTCTTCCCCGGTCAATTGTATCCAGCGGGTCAAAAAACTGGAAGGGAGTTTAAATTTGGTATTGTCAATGAAATATTCGGTAACGTCGTTGAGCAATTTCTGCTCGGATTGCTGCTCGAATTGTTTCTCCGAATCGCTTTTGATACGTTCTTTAAGCTCTTTTACAGAGCTAATGTTGCCTGGCCCGTATAATTTATCGAATAGTTCCTGATTCAGGGTAGCTGGCTCCCTTTCATTGATTTCCGCGATTTCAAAATCAACTTCGATATTGAGGTTTTTCGCTTTTTCCGCGGGGATGCCCAAGGCACTGGCCAAAAGATAGTTTTCTTTGAGCAGTCCTTTGGTTTTTAAGGTTACGACATCGCCTACTTTTTTGCCGACCAGACTGCTTATGGCTTTTTTGCTGTCGATTTTATCGAGTTCAAGGATCGATTTGTGCGCAATGTCCTCTATTTCATTTTTGAAGGTTCCGGAGAGCTCGTCTTTTTTGCCCACCACCGATTTGCCCACCAACTTTCCGTACTGCTTTTGGATGCGTTCGACCTGCTCATCGATCATCTTTTGATCGGCTACGATCTTATAATGGGTAATGGGTTTTTTGGTTTTTAAGGGAACTTCAAAATTGGGCGCCAATCCCAGTTCGAACTCAAAATCGAATTCTTCCTTGTCCCAATCAAAATTGTCTTGTTGCTTTGGCAGCGGATTCCCCAAAACATCGAGCTTTTCTTCGGTAAGGTATTTGTTGAGGTTGTCTTGAAGAAGCTTGTTGACCTCATCGACCAATACCGCTTTGCCATATTGTTTTTTGATCAGCCCCAAGGGTACTTGACCTTTTCTGAAACCGGGAATATTGGCTTGTTTTCGGTAATCCTTTAAAATCGATTCTACCTTATCCTGGTAATCGTCCTTGGTAATGGCCACTTTTACCACGGCATTCAGCTCATCGATCTGTTCTTTGGTAATGTTCATTTTCTTTTTCTTGAATAGGGATGCAAAAATAGCACAATTTAAATCTTCCAGCAAGTTTTTGAATCAGTAGATCGGCAGGGTGACCGATGGGCTATTCTTCCTTCAGTATCGAGAACAATATCGATTGGAGCAACGACAGCAACAAGCTAAAAAGCAGGGCCCACCATATGCCGTCGACCGCAAATCCCGTGATGAAATAGTCGGCCAGCAAGATGATGACCGCATTGATGATCAAGAGGAAGAGTCCGAACGTGATGATGGTCACCGGGAGGGTAAGGATGACCAAAATAGGTTTGACCAGAAAGTTGAGCAGTCCCAGTACGATGGCGACGATGATGGCGGTCAAATAGGAGTCCACTTCCACATGGGGAAGGACTTTGGATAAAATGACCACCGCCAAGGCGGTCAGCAGTACTCTTAAAATTACTTTCATGTTGGGTTGGGTTAAAATTGAACAAAAAAAGGTGCCGAAATGCTTCGACACCTTTAAAAGTATGGATTATAATGGTATCAATTGATATAAAGTCCGGTATATTCCAAGGGATCCACTTCAGGAAGCGCAGCGCCGTACTTGCTCTCAATGACCTTGATAAATTGATTGGCCAATAGGGCAGAGCCCCTTGGGGAAGGATGAACCCCATCCAAGGAAAAACCGCCCCCGGTGCCATAGGTTCCCGTTAGCGTACTCCCATCGGAAAGTGGCACGCCTACTTCAATGATGCTATTGTAAAAAGCATCGGCATCAAAAAAAGCAAGGCCGAACTGGTTTGCCAAGGCCGCTATGGTTTGGTTGTAACTCTGGGTCGCGGTGGCAACGGCCAACTGCTCCTCAGGGGTCAGTACCCATTGGTCGGCCAAGGGAACGGCCACTCCATTGATCGAAGTGGGATCGTTGGGGTTGGCCAGGGTACCCAGTATCGTTTGGGAGGTAAAGACCAAAAGATCCTCTGCGGTCGCTTGCCTGTATTTTGGCAAGGCGGCAAATGCGGGGTTGATGGCCCCCAGATCGGTCAGGTCTTCGTCAACGATGACCACGGCATTCTGTCCTGCCGAGAAATTTATCGTTCTTCTTGCGGCCTCTTCTGCAGTGAACAGCCCGGTTCCGCTTAGTGCGGCAAGGGCAGCTTGAATGCCACCATTATAGGGCAAATAGGCCTGATTGACCACCGCTGCCGTGGCGGCATCCAACGGAATAGGGTTGTAGGGCACCGTTGTAAAATAGGGCAGTGCGGTCACATCGGGAATATTGGCGACCACTCCTTTGGCGCCATTGGCGGTCAAGGTCTGCAAAAGTATGTTGTACACGTTGGCAAAAACGTTGGGATCGGTAATATCGTTCCTGGTATAGGTCGTTGGATCCAGATTTCCGGTTTGATCGGTTCCGGCACCGCCACTTACGGCATAGCCAAGAACATCGTTATTGCCGATCCAGAGAGAGAAAAAAGTCGGACTCTGAACCGCGGCATCCTGCAGAATGCTGGTTGTCGATGAGGAAGCGAATCTCGCGAAATATGGATTGGCCAGGCCCAATGGTACCCCTTGAACATTGCCATAACCAGGGGCCACCAAATGGTAACTTGTGGCACCGGGAACACCCATATTGTTAAAGGGTCCGGTTAAGACCGTAGAGACTTCAGTGCTGCCCGACCCCGCGACTGGGGTCGGACTTGGGGAACCAGAGGCAAAAGAAAGGAAAAGTCGATTGCCAAAACCGGGCAAGGGCTGGCCCATCAAGGTCAAACCGCCCAAGTTGTCGGCCATGAACGGAATGGTAAAGGTACCACCTCCGGCAGATGCAAAACTCGAAGCGAGCATATTGGGAAAGGAAGCGTTTTGGCCATCGACAAAAAGGGCCAAGTCGGAATAACCTGCCGTCAGGGAATTCCCTAAGGCGACATATTTGGTAAAATCGGCAGACCCGCTGCCATAATTTTCAGGTGTTGGCTCTACTGGGCCAGGGATTATGGGGTCGTCATCATTACAGGAAATCAAAAAGATTCCGGAAAATACCAACAACGCTATTGTCTTTTTCATCGCTTATAAGTATTGGGTTAATCAGTTGGGATTATGGTAAATCCAAATTTAAAGAAAATAATGACACTCGCAATGAGAAGGCCTAAAAAATTATGCATGCATAATAAATTGGCCAACTTTTTCAAGATTTGATAAAGGCCAGCGTTTTGTTAAAAAATTGTTCCGGATTTTCGGCATGGAGCCAATGTCCCGCTCCGTAGACCGTTTCCAAGATCGCTGAAGGAAAATGTCTTTTGATTTCCGCCATATCCTGCAAGGTCACATATTCAGATCGATCGCCCCTTATAAATAGGGAAGGTCCGCGGTATATGGCATTTGTGGGGATGTTTTCACCGATTTCTTCCATTTTTTGGGACAAAACGGGCAAATTGAATCTAAAACCCATATGTGTCTTGTCGACCCAGTAAAGATTTTTGAGCAGAAATTGACGGGTACCAAAA
>JBATHI010000165.1:0-5127 GCA_049666645.1 Flavobacteriaceae bacterium
ATCTTATAGCCCGCAATTTCTTTTTCGATCACTTCCTGTGATCGGTACATATTGTTGATGCTCAATGCGATGATGTCCTTGATCTGGGCCTTATATTTGCTTTCTTCCATCAGGGAAGTGGCGTAGCTGCCTTTTAGGATGGCTTCCTCTTTGGCCATGAACAGTTCAATTGCGTCGATAATCAGGGTGTTGATGGCCAGTGCCCTAAGATAACTCAGGCGGTCTTCCTGATAGGCCAAGGCGTTGTATTTCTTGGAATTGATATTGTCTTTCACCAAGTTGATCAAATACTCCAGCGCATAGTCTTCAGAAATCAGTCCGAGGTTGATGCCGTCTTCGAAGTCGATGATGGTATAGCAAATATCATCTGCGGCCTCCACCAAATAGGTCAGGGGATGTCTTGAAAAGGATAAGGAACCATCTTGGCCGGTGCTTTGCAGTCCCAATACCTGGGCAATTTCCTGGAATGATTGCTTTTCCGATTGAAAGAACCCGAATTTTTTTACCGCAATATGTTTGCTGGGTCTTTTGGGCAATGATTCTTTGGGATATTTCATGAAGGCGCCCAAGGTAGCATAGCTCAACCGGAGTCCGCCTTCGACCCCGATACGCGATTCGGTGAGCAACTTAAACCCATTGGCGTTTCCTTCAAAGTCGATGATATCCTGATATTCCGAATCCGATAACAACTTGCGATAGGTTGACCCGTTGCCGGTTTTGAAATATTCCCCGATCGCCTTTTCACCGCTGTGTCCAAAAGGGGGATTGCCGATATCATGGGCTAGGGCCGCAGCTGCAACGATGGCCCCGAAATCATTGAATTGGTAACCGTGCATTTCCTGTAAATGGGGGTATTTCCCCAATAACTTCTTGCCGGCGATGCGCCCCAGACTGCGCCCGACTACGGAAACCTCCAGGCTATGGGTCAAGCGCGTGTGCACAAAATCGGTCTGTGATAGCGGTATTACCTGTGTCTTGTCCTGTAAACTGCGGAATGCCGATGAAAAGATTATCCGATCATAGTCGACCTCGAACCCCAAGCGGGTCTCGTCCTGTTCTTTTCTTAATCTTTTGTAGGTATCGCCATGGCGTTTAAGAGAAAGTAATTGTTCCCAAAGCATAATGTTCCATTAGCTTTGCAAGATACGTTTTTAAGCAGAATGCGAACCGAGGCCGAACCTCACTATTTTTATTTTTAAAGACCTATTGATAACCTTGGCCCTTTCGAATCTTAATTTAGCCCTAACCTTAACTTAACAAAAGAGCATTTCTTTTGTACTGTTAATTATTGATCTTACATGAGAAATTTGTTTTTGGTCTTCTTTCTGCTGGTTTCGGGATCTGTGTTTTCACAGGAATATGGTATTTTGTCGGGAAATGTCACTGACCTTTCCATGTACAATGAGCCCTTGTCTTTTGCGGAAGTTTCCCTAAAGAATACGGAAAGGGCCACTCGGACCAACTTCAACGGGAATTTTGAGTTTACCGACTTGGCTCCGGGAACGTATACATTGGTGGTCGGTTTTCTGGGATACGAACCGATGGAAGTACCGGTAGAGGTAAAAGCAAATGACGTGACGATGATTTCCCAAGGCCTTGAAGCAAAGACAATCGCGTTTGAGGGTGCAACGGTGAGCAGCGTAATGCCAAGTACAGATGATACAAGGGAATTCTTTGCGGAAAAGTCGCCCAGAAAATAAATCAGGGGTTCAAAAGGCATTAATGTTATAAAACGAGAGATGCGCCCTAGGGCGCATCTCTCGTTTTATTGTTTATGAAAGTAAGGTCAATGATTGTCCGCTACCCGTGTGGCGGTATCTTCACCATTGACACTGGCTACGATGTTGTTCTTGAATTCAACTTCCTTTACGCCATTTTCGGAATAGAAATACCATTTTCCGGTTCGGATTCCTTTTTTGTAAGAACCTTTTGATAATGGGGCGCCGGTCTCATCATAGCTCACCCATTCGCCATGTAATTTTCCTGCAAGGTCAAAATTGCCTTTTTGGCTCACCGCTCCATTCTCATGGAAATAGGTGGCCTCATAAAGGTTGGTATCGGCATTGAGTTTCACCTCTTTTTTCGATTGGGCCTGGGCCGAAGAAAAAATTAAGGAAATCATCATTAGTAGGACTGCATTTTTCATGATTATCGTCTTTATGGTACTAAGATACTATTTTTTTACAGTGATACAACAATTAATTAACATTAAATTTACATTGAGAACGTAAAAAATTCAGTTTTGGTATATTTTCGCCCCAATATTCTTGAAGGAGGGATAATCTATCGGTTCGGACTAAGAACTCTGTTTTCATTGCGTTTCGGGACTTCTTAAATATTTTATGATCTAGTTTGCGATACTAAATAAATGAATATTTGATGGAAATGCCCGAGATTTGTGTCAATGCGATTTTTAACGCTCCTGAAGCCACAGACTGCTTTCATAACCTTATGTTAACCTAGTTGATAAATTATAATATCATTTTTGCGATTCAGTTAAATCCCGATGGGCGAAAACCTTTACTTTTTCATGATCGTTGCCTTGGCAATACTCGCGGTCACCGACTTGGTGGTTGGGGTTAGCAATGATGCGGTCAACTTTTTGAATTCTGCCATTGGTTCCAAGGCGATTTCTTTTAAAACCGTTATGGTAGTGGCCAGTGTTGGGATTGCGTTTGGCGCCGTCTCCTCAAGCGGTATGATGGAAGTCGCCCGCAAAGGGATTTTCAATCCCAGTGAATTTGTCTTTGCCGAGATCATGGTGGTTTTTATGGCCGTGATGATCACCGATATTTTACTTCTTGATTTTTTTAATACATTGGGCTTGCCAACCTCCACGACGGTATCGATCGTCTTTGAGCTTTTGGGTGCGGCCGTTGCCATTTCTTTGATCAAAATATTTGATAAGGGCGAGGGATTTGTAGCGCTTTCCAATTATATCAATACCGAAAAAGCCACGGAGATTATCTTTGGAATATTGCTCTCGGTAGTGATTGCCTTTAGCGTCGGTGTTTTGGTGCAGTTTGTATCGCGGCTTTTGCTGTCATTCCAATTTGAAAAAAAACCATCATGGTACGCTGCCGTTTTTGGCGGTTTTGCCATTACATCCATTATCTATTTTATTTTGGTGAAGGGTCTTTCCAGCGCCGCTATTTTGACCGGTTCGATAAACGACTTTATAGGGCAGAACCCAGAAGCCTTCCTTTTGGGAAATTTTATCGTTTGGACCTTGATTTCGTTTTTTGTAATCAACATATTCAAGATCAATATTTATAAGATCATCATTGTTTTGGGGACCTTTGCCCTTGCAATGGCATTTGCAGGGAACGACTTGGTGAATTTTATAGGGGTTCCGCTCGCGGCTTTTGAATCTTTCAATACGTGGAGCGCCTCAGGAATAGCCGCAGAATCATATACCATGGAAGGGCTTACAGGTACTGTTCGCACCCCCACCTCATTTCTTTTAGCCTCGGGGGTGGTGATGATCCTAACATTATGGTTCTCCTCGAAAGCCAAGGCCGTGGTCAAAACCAGTGTAGACCTTTCCCGTCAGGATGAAGGCGAAGAGCGCTTCGAACCCAATTTTCTATCTCGTCAAATAGTAAAATATACCATCAGAGCCTCAGAAAACCTATCGGGGATCATACCTTTGTCGTTGGCAGGGAGAATCGATAAGCAGTTCGAGAAATCTTATGTATTTATTCCTAAAAGCAGGGTTCAGGAACAACCTGCTTTCGATATGGTGCGAGCTTCGGTGAATCTAATGGTCGCTAGCGTGCTCATCTCTCTCGCCACCAGTATGAAACTCCCATTGTCGACCACCTACGTCACCTTTATGGTGGCCATGGGATCATCTCTGGCAGACCGGGCTTGGGGCCCTGAAAGTGCGGTATATCGTGTCGCTGGGGTATTGAACGTGATTGGGGGGTGGTTTTTTACGGCCATCATTGCATTTGCCGCCTCGGCAGCCATCGCATATGTCATTTATCTCGGGGGCTTTGTGGCCATCGTCGTGCTCATTCTTGTAGCTTTTGCCTTGATTGCAAAGAATTATTTCTCCCACAACAAAAAGATGCAGGAAACCAAATTGCAAACGAAGTTGCAAAAAGCGGAGAGCAGATCGATCATCGGTGTGATGGAAGAGAGTTCATCGAATATTTCAATGGCCATCAAAAGGGCCAATAAGATATATACCGATACCATGGATGGTTTGGCAAAACACGATGCCAGTAAATTAAAGAAAAGCAGAAAGAGCATTGAAAAATTGAATGATGAAGTGGAGAGCCTTAAAGACAATATCTTCTATTTCATCAAAAACTTGGATGAGGCCAGTGTGGGTACAAGCAACTTCTACATCACTGTGCTGGGCTATTTACAGGATATGACACAATCCTTGGAATACATATCCAAGGCAAGTTATAAGCATGTAAACAACAATCACAAAAAACTGAGATTCAATCAGCTCAAAGACCTAAAGGAAACAGACCGATACGTTGAGCAATTGTTCACCGATATCGAAAAATTATTCGGCGAAAAGGATTTCGGATCATTAGCGAAGCTGATTACCAATAAACAGGAACTTTTGGAAAAAGTGGAACTCAAAATCCAGAAACAGATCGAACGTACCCGTTCCGATGAGTCAAGTCCAAAAAATACCGCCTTGTATATCAGTTTGTTATTGGAGACCAAGGATCTTCTGGTAGCCACGATGAACCTTTTGGAAACCTACGATCAATATGCCAAAACCTAACCGGATGAATTTCGATAGTTCGGCCGTAAGCTTTGGAAAGGTTTTGGTAATTCTCTTGGTTTTATCTTGCAGCCCTTTAATGGCCCAAAAATTGACCGGCCCTGAATTGTTGGACAATAGTTTATCCTATCACGATCCAATAGGGAATTGGGCATCTTTTAAAGGAAAGTTATCGATAACCATGACCAGTCCCGATACCAAAACAAGGACCAGTGAAATCGTGATCGACTTCCCAAAACAATATTTCGAGCTTACTTCCACGACCGACGGCAACACCCTTGGCTATATCGTTGATCACGAAGCGTGTTCCCTGAGCTTAAACGGGAGCTCCAAGTATACGGAAGAAGCGGCCAAAACATATCGTTTAACCTGCGAGA
>JBATHI010000166.1:0-2898 GCA_049666645.1 Flavobacteriaceae bacterium
CCGGTCTTGGGTTTTGGGATCGCATAGGTCATATATGGCCCTGGCTTCTTTTTCCTGGTGGGGCAGGTAGTTGAAAAGTATTTTGGCATTGGTGTTTTCGCAAATGGTGCCGATGATGCTGGCCATATAGGCGGCGGGATAGGTCTTGATAGAATCACTGCCCAAAATGCCCATCATGATCAGCGGTTGGGATGCCTCCGACTTTAATGCAGTGGCCACCTGAGAGGCGGCCTCCATCTCTGCTTCCTGCAGGTATAATTTTGGGTTCGTCACATAGGTGTTCGATTCCTTGAGCAGGGGATCGAGCAACCGCAACCGGTTATGCATGGCCAAGGGAATCGTTCCTTCAACCACCAATTTTTCTTTGATGGTATCGGTATAGACCCAGCGGGTATACCATTTGTCGTGTGCTATCTTGTACTGTGCACGGGCAAAGTGCGAGATCAGGTTGCTTTCCAATTTACCGTAAACATCGATCACCGCATAATATTCCTCTTTTTTGATGTCTTTCAGGAAGTCATAAAAATCGAATTTATTTCGACTGAAATGATTTTTAAAGACGATGACCTTATCGATAAATGGATTGTTTTCCAACACCGCCAAGGTATGTTCGTTGGCGACAAAATGTATTTTGCAATCGGGATACCGGTTTTTCAGATTTTCACAAAGAATGGTGCTGGTAAGCACGTCACCTATCATTTTTTGCTGTATGACCAGGAATTTCATACGATTCGGGGCTTCGTTTCCAATGCTGCAAATATAGCCAAATTCGAGTCAGTTCCGATTACGGCCCATTTAGACGGCATATTTTCTTGGTGATCCTTTTCAAAAAACTACATTTGCAAAATCATCAGAAAGCAAGCGCATCCCATGAGCACGGTCAGTGTTATCATTAGTACCTATAACAAGCCGGATTGGCTGGAAAAGGTCTTGTGGGGCTTCAATTGCCAGAACTACAAAGATTTTGAGGTCATTATTGCCGACGATGGTTCGGGCTCGGAAACCAAGGATAAAATTGAGGACCTGAGACCACAGATGTCATATTCCATCAACCATATTTGGCAGGAAGACAATGGTTTCCAAAAATGCAAGATCTTGAACAAGGCCATCCTGGCCTGTAAAACGGACTATATCATCATGACCGATGGTGACTGCATTCCGAGGGAAGATTTTGTTCAGGTGCACTACATCAACAAAGAACCGGGATTTTTTATTTCGGGCGGTTATTACATGTTGCCCATGAACATTTCCCTGGCAATCACGAAAGCTGATATTGAGCGGCAAAACTGCTTCAATATTCAATGGTTGAAGGAGAAAGGCATCCCGAAGACCTTCAAGAACAACAAGTTGACCGCCAAAGGCTTTATCTCCAAGTTCTTCAATGCGATTACGCCCACCAATGCCAGTTGGAATGGCCACAATTCATCGGGTTGGAAAAAAGACATCATGAACATCAATGGATTTGATGAGCGCATGCAATACGGGGGCGAAGATCGGGAATTTGGTGAAAGACTCTTCAACTATGGGGTGCGGTCGAAGCAATTGCGATACAGCGCGGTCTGTGTCCACTTAGATCATGAACGGGGCTACAAAACGCCCGAGGCCATTGCGAAAAACCAAGTGATACGGCGGGAAGTGAGACAGAACAAAAGTGTTTGGACCTATCACGGCATTACCAGGTAGTAGGCCAGCTCGTTCTTCTTCTCCAATTTTTTCAACTCCCTATACCTTTCCAGATCGCTCAAGGCGTTGAGATAACAAATGGTGATGCCCTTTTTGCCGTCGAGAAAGCCCAACCTTAAGAAGTAGTGGTTGAAAAATTTCCAAACGGGTTTGAAAATGAGGTAAAAGTAGTTGAACTGCTTCTCCCTATAAAACGATTCCTGCGCCTTTAACCTGCCATATTTGAGCATTTTACACTTGTAATCGTCAAAATTCTTATAGCAGTAATGCACCAATTGTTCCTTGAAAATGCCCGATTCGCCATCAACGTCCAAGGTTTCGTGCACGATTTTCTTATCTGAGAACTGGGCCTTGCTTTTTCTGAAGAGCCTGTAGTTTTTATCGGTCTGCCATCCACTGAAACGCAAATGCTCGTTTTGGAACATGAATTTTCGATAGAACCAATAGGCCACGATTTCCGAATCCCCGTTAACGGTCTGTAAAATTTCTGATTTAAGGTTTTCCGATACCACTTCATCGGCATCCAAGAAAAGTACCCAATCATTGGTGGCCTGTTTCAAGGCAAAGGATTTTTGTAAAGTGAAATTCACAAAAGGATGTTGGATGACCTTGACCTTTGGATGGGCCTTGAGGTATTCAAAAGTGCCGTCAGTGCTGTAAGAATCAACCACGATGATCTCATCTGCAAAGGAAACCGACTCGATACATCGTTCAATATATCCTTTCTCGTTATAAGCGATGATCAGGGCCGAAATTCTTTCTTTGGTACGGTTCATAGACTGAAAAAAGTATTGGTAGCTTTGGTTGGCAACTATTTTATAACTAAAAAAAAAGGAAAAAAGTATCGATGATCACAAAAATCCAATCCTTTATACCGCTACGTCGTATTCCCTCAGCGCCTCGTTCAGAGAGGTTTTTTTATTGGTGCTCTCTTTACGTGTGCCGATGATTAGGGCACAGGGCACCTGATAATCGCCGGCCGGAAATTTCTTGACATAGCCCCCTGGTATAACAACTGAACGTGCCGGAACCCTACCTTTGTATTCGATCGGTTTGCTGTCGGTGACATCAATGATCTTGGTTGAAGCCGTGAGTACTACGTTGGCGCCCAGGACCGCTTCTTTTTCAACCCTTACGCCTTCGACCACGATACATCGCGATCCGATAAAGGCATTGTCCTCAATGATTACGGGGGCGGCCTGCAGGGGTTCCAAG
>JBATHI010000167.1:0-7213 GCA_049666645.1 Flavobacteriaceae bacterium
TTCCGGGAACCACTATGCCAAGGCGGGAAGCAAGAAGCCCAATGCCTGGGGCCTTTACGATATGCACGGAAATGTGGCGGAATGGACCTTGGACGAGTACAAAGAAGATAGTTATGCCGGTTTGGAAAGCAAAAACCCCTGGGTAAAGCCAACCGTAATACACCCAAGATCATATAGGGGCGGTTCGTGGGACGATGATGCGGATAAACTTCGATCCGCTGCGCGCTCTGCCTCCAGCGTGAAACAGCAAAAACGTGACCCACAGATTCCCAAAAGCTTCTGGTGGTTTACAGACTCGAACTATGTGGGCTTTCGGCTCGTAAGTCCCGTGAAGCAACCTACCCTTGAGGAACAAAACAAATTCTGGCAGATCGTGCTCGATGAATAGGCGCTGCATACAATAAAATAGGGGACAACTTAAATTTCAAGAACGAATGAGAACTTTGATTTTCCTGATGTTGATATGCCAAACCGCAATGGTTTCGGCACAGGACACTTATAAATTAGATGATAACAGTGCGATGACTATTTCTGGTTCGTCCACGGTACATGACTGGACGGTGACCGCGAACCAAATGGAAGGCACTTTGGAAATGAAGGCAAATGCAATCAGCAAAATTGGATTGACCGTTCCGGTCGAAAGCATTAAAAGTGAGCGTGGCCCCACCATGGACAACAAAATGTACGCAGCCCTTAAAAAAGACGAATACCCATCAGTTCGCTTTCAGTTGCAGGAAGTAAAGGGCACAACGGTTTTAACGGGAATGCTCAATATTGCCGGAACTGAAAAAAGTGTTCAAATTGTAGCTGAAATTAACCCAACATACGATGCTATAACAATCAAAGGTGAAAAAAAATTGGTACTCCAAGACTTCGGAATGGAACCGCCAACAGCCATGTTCGGGCAAATCGTGGTAGGGGATGAAGTGACCGTACAGTTCGATCTGATTTTTACAAAGTCCTAGTTCAGCAATCATTGATTTCTTACTTTGAGCGGTCGAAGAGGCGTCTTTGCCGATTGCTTCTTGCTTTGCGATTTAGCTTGCCAATAGATTCGACGGTTAGCCCCACCAAAAAGGAGATAAGGCGCTAAAATAGACCTATTGGTCATTATCATCCGACTTGAGGTCGTTAATTGGGCATCCCAAACCGTTGGATTTGACGAAAATTGTTAACTTTAAAGACCTGTCGCTTTGCGCCAGGTGCTATTGTGATGAAACAGAAAATAGGTTTGCTTCTTATTTTGGCGGGGCTTGTTGCGTTGCTGTTTGCATTTAAGAAAGGGGTTTTCCATCCTTCCTCCGATGCTTATGCCGACATGAAGTTGCCTGAAGTCGTCGATTATAATTTCCATATCAAACCAATACTTTCCGACAATTGCTATAAATGCCACGGCCCCGATGCCAACAAGCGCAAGGCGGGTCTCCGTTTGGATTTGAAAGCTTCAGCCTTGGGGGAGCTGCCGGAGAACCCCGAGAAATATGCGCTGGTAGCCGGGAATCCCAACAAAAGTCATTTGTATTTGCATGTGGTTTCCGATGACCCCGATGAATTGATGCCACCGCCCGACTCCAAACTGTCGCTGAACAGTTATGAAAAAAAATTGATTAAAAAATGGATTGAGCAAGGTGCCAAATTCGATAAACATTGGGCCTTCAATCCTCCCCTAAAACCGACCCCGCCCAATGTCGATACCATGGGATGGGCGCAAAATGAAATTGATGGGTTTATTCTTCAGAAACTGGTCGACAATCAGGTTTTGCCTTCCGATCGGGCCCCGATAGAGACCCTGATCCGAAGAATAAGCCTGGACCTTACCGGCTTGCCCCCCAATCAAGAGCAGGTACGCCAATTATTGGAAGAACCATCGGAAACGATCATAGCCAAAACCATTGATACGTTTTTGGCATCACCAGCCTATGGCGAGCGCATGACCCAATCTTGGCTCGATGTGGCACGCTATGCAGATTCGCACGGGTATCAAGACGATAGTTATCGTACCATGTGGCCCTGGCGTGATTGGGTGATCCATGCTTTCAATGAAAATATCCCCTACGATGATTTTCTCCTCTGGCAACTGGCGGGCGATCTTTTGCCCAATGCCACGAAAGAACAGTTTTTGGCGACGGGTTTCAATCGCAACCATCCGATCACGCAGGAAGGCGGGGTGATACAAGAGGAGTATCGCGTCAATTATGTCTTGGACCGTACGAATACCCTAGGGAAAGGCATTTTGGGCTTAACGCTCGAATGCGCGCGCTGCCATGACCACAAGTACGATGCGATTTCGCAAAAAGATTATTTTGGGATGTATTCCTTTTTCAATCAAGTCGACGAGAAAGGCCTGCAAATGGATGCGGTCCAGGCCGCCAATCAGAAATTTTATGCCGATCCGCCCTATATAACGATTACCGATAAGGAAACGGAAGGCCTGCTTTCCTTCATCAATAAGGAGAAAGGTTCCAAGATCAACGTCATGGTGATGAACGATTCGGCGCCAAAAACCACTTTCGTGCTCAATAGGGGCAATTACGATGAACCTACCGATTCGGTGGTTGCACATACTCCGGCAGCGATTTTTCCGTTCGACGAAAGCCTTCCGAAAAACCGATTGGGACTTGCCCGGTGGGTGACCGATAAAAAAAATCCCTTGACCGCAAGGGTATTCGTGAACCGTATTTGGGCGATGCTTTTTGGCAAGGGATTGGTGGAAACGGCCGAAGATTTCGGGGTGCAGGGAAACCTTCCTACCCATCCTGAATTGTTGGACTGGTTGGCAGCCGACTTTATGGATCATGATTGGGACATCAAATATTTGATCAAGCAGATCATGCTTTCTGCCACCTACCAGCAGCGTTCCGAATTGCGACCCGATATAAAAATGGCCGATCCCGAAAACAAACTCTTGGCGAGGGCACCTCGTTTTAGGATGAGCGGGGAAATGATCAGGGATTATATGCTCGCCACCAGCGGTTTGCTGAATACCGAGATCGGTGGCCCAAGTGTTAAGCCCTACCAACCTGCCGGACTATGGGAAGAAACCAATGCCGGAGGCAACCGTGGTATTTTAACCAGCTATGTTCCCGATTCCGGTGCAAAGCTCTATCGCCGCTCGCTCTATACGTTCTGGAAGCGTACCCTGCCTCCCGCAAGCATGACGATTTTTGATGCCCCTACCCGTGATTTTTGCGAGGTGAGGCGGCAAAAGACCAATACGCCGCTGCAGGCCTTGGCCTTGCAAAACGACGTACAGGTGTTGGAAGCGGCCCGGGTTTTGGCCCAACGCACCTTGGCCAAACAACCGGATGGGACCAAAGTGGTGCAGGACATATTCCGTGATATCTTGGTGCGCGCTCCAAAGGAGGAAGAAATATCGGTATTGGAAGCATATTACCAAGATGCCCTGGAAACCTACTCCAAGAATGCCGAAGATGCCAAAAAGTTGGCCGCCATTGGGGAATATGAACAATTATCGGTAGATCCTTCAAAAACTGCGGCATTGATGCTCACGGCACAGGTAATCTATAATTTGGATGAAACCATTACAAAAGAATAAATAGAATGGCGAAGGAGAAAAAGAATACTGAAAGCCCGTTAAAGGTCAACCGAAGGCACTTTTTTTCACAGTTGAGCGTGGGCATTGGATCTTTGGCCCTGGGATCCCTATTGATCCCCGACCTCTTTAAGAACGAATCGGCATCATTGGCGTCGTTGCCCTTGGGGCTTCCCCATTTTGCTCCAAAGGCAAAGCGGATCATCTATCTTTTTCAGGCGGGCGCCCCATCGCAATTGGAAACCTTCGACCACAAGCCCACCCTGCGCAAGCGCATGGGAGAGGATCTGCCCGAATCGATCAGAAATGGGCAGCGCCTTACGGGGATGACCTCCGAACAAAAAACCTTCCCGTTGATGCCACCTGCGGTGGAATTTCACCAACATGGCAACAGTGGGGCCTGGATAAGCGATTTTTTCCCCCATATTGCCAAAATTGCGGATGAAATCTGCATTATAAAAAGTATGCATACCGAAGCGATCAATCATGATCCCGCCATTACTTTCTTTCAAACAGGGAGTCAAATTTCGGGCAGGCCCAGTATGGGGTCTTGGATGAGTTATGGCCTCGGTAGCGAAAACAAAAACTTACCTTCATTCGTGGTGCTGACCTCAAGGGGCAAGGGCAACAGCCAGGGGCTTTATTCCAAATTATGGTCCAGCGGGTTCCTCGATTCGAAGCACCAGGGCGTATTGCTGCGGTCCGGAAAAGATCCGGTACTCTACCTCAATGACCCGGATGGCATTTCACGTTCCGATAAAAGGCATCTGCTGGATCAGGTATCGTCGCTCAACAAATTGCACCATGTCGACACAGGGGACGATGAGATCGAATCGCGGATCGCCCAATATGAAATGGCCTATCGCATGCAGATGTCGGTGCCAGATGTCATGGATATTTCCAAAGAGCCCGAATCGATCATCAAACTGTACGGAGAGGACTGCCAGGTGCCCGGTACCTACGCCGCCAATGCGCTTCAGGCGAGGAGGCTTGCGGAAAACGGTGTGCGTTTCATCCAATTATACCATCAGGGATGGGACCAACATGGTAATCTGCACAACGAAATGGCCGGACAGGCCAAGGATGTCGATCAGGCTTCGGCAGCCTTGATCATGGACCTGAAACAGCGGGGCATGTTGGAAGATACTTTGGTGATTTGGGGCGGGGAATTTGGCCGAACCAATTATTGTCAGGGTAAATTCGATCCCAAAAATTACGGCCGGGACCACCATCCGAGGGCCTTTAGTATTTTTATGGCGGGCGGCGGTGTTAAACAGGGCATCACTTACGGCGAGACCGATGAGTTCGGATATAATATTGTTGAAAATCCGGTACATATCAATGATTTTCATGCCACCTTGATGTATGCCATGGGTCTGGATCACGAACAGTTGACCTACAAATACCAAGGCCGCCGGTTTCGTTTGACCGACGTGGCCGGAAATGTGATCAATGACCTTATTGCATAAAATATGGCCTACGATGCTAAAAACCGGTGGTTCGATTATCTAGTTTTAGGTCTTTCGGCATTTCTGATATTCTGTCTGGTTTTTGAATCATACGTTGAGCTTCCCCGGCTGGTGGCCTGGTTGGGCCGTTGGCACCCCATAGTGCTTCATTTCCCCATAGTGTTGTTGCTCATCGCCCTTTTTATGGGGCTAAGGGGTCGACCGGTTCCTCGAAGTCTGTTGATCTTGGCAGTGCTCTCGGCATTGCTGACCGCGATTTCGGGATTTTTTTTGGGAACGGAATCGGGCACCAAAGGGGAGCTTTTGACATGGCACCAGTGGCTGGGCGCAAGTGTTGCCCTGCTATCGGTTTTATGGTACCTGTTGGATGTCGCCGGGCTAGGCCTGAAGTTGTATACCAAAGTCCTACAAATCGTTCTTGTTGTACTGATAGGGTTTACAGGACATTATGGTGGCATGGTGACCCATGGGGAAGATTTTTTGGCGCTTCCATTGGACAAAAAACGGAAGGCAATCCCTGAGAATCCCTTGATTTTCGCTGATGTCGTTTACCCTATTCTTGACCAAAACTGCGTGTCCTGTCACAATCCAAACAAAAAAAAGGGATCCTTATTGATGACGGGTTGGGCCGCACTCCTTAAGGGGGGTGAAAGCGGGAAGACCATATTGCCGGGCGATGCCGACAACAGCGAACTGATCCGGCGCCTGCATTTGCCATTGGATGATGAAGATCACATGCCCCCCGATGGTAAGGAGCCCTTGGGTACCGAAGAAATCAGAATTCTGGAACGCTGGATTGCCTTAGGGGCTTCCGATACCTTGACCCTCGATCAATTGCCCGCTTCGGAATCATTGATCAGCTTGGTAAAAACCCTGATGGAACCCGGCCCCGAAGAAAAATGGGCCAAACTTCCAGAAGTGGCCGATAGTACCCTGCAGAACCTAGCTTCCGATTATGTGACCATCGAGCGGGTTTCAAGCCATTCACAGGCGCTCAGGATCGATGTATATCTTCCTCCGACCTATGATCCCAAAGCCATTACCGATTTGAAGCGTATTGCGGGCAATATCGTGGAACTTGATTTGAGCGGATTGCCAATAGGGGTTGATGAAATGGCATTGGTGACCTCCTGTTCGAACATCGAATGGCTTGAGTTGGACCGTACGCCCATCGGTGACCCCGAGATTGAAATGCTCAAAAATTTAAAGCAATTGCGGTTGCTCAAAATTTATGGTACGGACATCGGTGACCAAAGCGCGGTGGTTTTAAAAGAACTCGAAAACCTTAAAAGGGTTTATCTTTGGGAAACCCGATTTTCCGAGGCTGTTTTGAACGACTTAAAATTGAAAATGCCCAATGTATTGATCGATAATGGAATCGAAGCGGAAACGAAGGCTTTTTTTATAGCCTCCGACACCATTGCTAAAACAGAAGTGAAATGAAATTTGATTTAAAGGGAAAAACAGCGATTGTAACGGGAGGCGGAAGCGGTATCGGTCGTGCCATCTGTGTGGCGCTGGCAGCACAGGGCGCCACGGTACATATTTTGGATTTGAAGGAGGAAGCCGCACTGGAGGTCGTCTCTGAAATCAATGGCAAAGGAGGGAATGCGGTGGCCCATGCCTGCAATGTGGCCACTCAAACGGAAGTAATGCAAACCACAAAAAAAATCGCAAAAAGCGATCCCATCCATATCTTGATCAATAATGCTGGCATCGCCCATATCGGGGATGTGGAACATACCACGGAGGCCGATTTTGATAGGATCTACAAGGTGAATGTGAAAGGGGTCTATAATTGTATCCATTCGGTAATTCCCTATATGAAGGAAAAAGGCGGGGTAATATTGAACATGGCTTCCGTTGCAGCTACCGTTGGAATCAACGACCGTTTTGCCTATGCCTCGTCGAAGGGAGCGGTCCTGACCATGACCTATTCCGTAGCGAAGGATTATTTGGAATACGGGATCCGGTGCAACAGCATTTCTCCCGGTAGGGTACATACCCCATTTGTGGATGGGTATTTAAAAGCGAATTTTCCGGGAAAGGAGCAAGAAATGTTCGAGAAACTCTCTAAGACGCAACCTATCGGAAGAATGGGCGAACCCAATGAAATAGCTGATTTGGCAATTTATCTGTGTTCCGACGAGGCCTCGTTCATCACAGGTACCGATTTCCCGATCGATGGGGG
>JBATHI010000168.1:0-15035 GCA_049666645.1 Flavobacteriaceae bacterium
CTCTATCATACGAACCCGGTGCTCTATTATGTGCCAAAACAGCCCGCCCTGGAAGAATTTAACGAGACTTTTGGGGACGAGCTGTATATGATCGAAGAACATGCCGGAGACGGTCACGGCGATCTGACAAGTTTTGGTTTTGCGGATGAATTGGTGAGCACCGATGAAATGCTGGAAGACCTGAGAGACGACGAGAAGTATGGGGTCGACACCGAAATGTTTATCCGTGCCAGACTTTTCGACATGGTCCTAGGGGATTGGGACCGACACGTCGATCAATGGCGCTGGGCAAAATTCAAGGACAAACATAACGACAAGATCATCTATCGGCCCATCCCAAGGGACAGGGACCAGGCATACTCCATAATGGGCGACGGGTTATTTATGGGCTTGGCAACGCGAATCATTCCAGCGCTCCGATTGATGGAAGGATTCAAGGATGAAATCAGAAGCGTCAAGGGGTTCAATTCTTCTCCCAAGACCTATGTGCTCGATATGGCATTGTTCGCGCAAACCACCGAGCAACAATGGCTGCGTCAAGCCGAATATATCAGGGAACGGCTATCCGAGGCGGTCATCGATTCTGCCTTTGGGGAATTTCCCAAAGAGGTGAACGACCAAACGGTAGCGGGCATCAAAAGAAAGTTGTTATCTAGGGCCCAAAATTTGGAACATACCGCAAAATCTTATTTTGGCATTTTAAACAAATATGCCGTTGTAAGCGGAACCGACAAGGATGATTGGTTCGAAATCGACTACTTGAACAAGTCCGAGGTTCTGGTAAAAGGCTATCGCACCATTGATGGAAAAAAGGATAAAAAGTTTTTTGAAAAAAGATTTAATGCAGCGGTAACCAAAGAAATATGGATTTACGGACTGGATGATGTTGATCGCTTCGAGGTTCATGGTGGCAACAAGTGTGCCGTCAAAGTACGACTCATCGGGGGCCAGAACAATGACATTTATGAAATAGGGGAAGGTGCCAAAACTTTGGTCTATGATTATAAATCCAAAAAAAACACCTTTAAGGATATTTCGAGGGCAAGGGTCAGGCGTACCGACGACTATGCCCTGAACACCTATCGGCCCCTGGAATTGCGGAACAGCAACAACCAGTTGATTCCCACTATCGGTTTCAATCCGGATGACGGCTTCAAAATTGGGCTGAACAATGTGTATACCCATAACGGTTTCATACAACATCCGTTTACCCAACAACATAGTGTAAATGCTGCGTTTTATTTTGCAACCAGTGGTTTTGAAGTAGGATATGTTGGTGAATTTGCCAATGTGATCGGAAAAGCCAATCTAGCGCTGGCCACCAAATTTACCAGCCCGAATTTTGCGGTCAATTTTTTCGGTTTCGGCAATGAGACCGAAAATTTGGACGACTTCCTTGATCTGGATTACAACCGGGTTAAACTAAGGACCGGCTATTTTTCACCTTCCTTGATTTGGCGCGGCGACATGGGCTCAAAATTGCAGATCGGGATCGATTATGAGACCATAGAGGTGGAGGAGACCGAAAACAGATTCGTGAATACTTTTTATCAGGAAAACGGTGAGGAAACCAAGAACTCTTTTGCAGGGGCGAACGCAATATATTCCTTTGAAAATTATGACAAACCGGCTTTTCCAACCTTAGGTTTGGCCACTTCCCTGGAGATAGGGTACAAGAAAAATCTCGATGAAGCTTCAACCGATTTCGGATATATCGTTCCTTCCCTGGCCATCAACCATCGATTGGATTCGAACGGAAAACTGGTATTGGCCGCCAAGTGGAAGGCCCATTTTATATTGGGGGACGGATATGAATTTTATCAAGCGGCGAGCATTGGGGGCATAGATGGGCTGAGGGGATACAGGAACCAAAGGTTTAGCGGTAAGAAGGCCTACTATCAAAATACCGACCTGCGGTACAATATCGGCAAATTCAACAATGGGATACTGCCCTCGGCAATAGGTTTGTTCGCCGGTTTCGACTATGGCAGGGTTTGGCTTCCCAATGAGGATTCCGACCAATGGCATACTTCATATGGGGGCGGAATTTTTGTAAATGCGGCCGATCTGGCCTCCCTTAGGCTGGCCCTGTTCAATAGCGATGACGGCATACGGTTCACCTTTGGTCTTGGGTTTGGTTTTTGACCGGTTGGCAATAAGCTATCTTAATTGATATCGATACAGATTTCTTCCCGTACCCGCTCTCTCTTCATCGGACAACAGTAATATCGAATCATTCAAAAAACTGAGTGCTTCGAGTTGGGTGTTGACCTTGAGGTTTATGCTTTTCAAACTGCCCTTTGAAAAATCGTCCCCTAAAAAATCACTAAAAACCCAAAGTTTTCCGTTGCCCAAAAGCACTACCTTTTTGGCATCCGGGGAGATCGTGGCACCGGTCACCCTGCAGTTTCTTTCTTTGCCACAGGTTTTAAATTCACCTATGAATTCAGCAATATAGCGGCCTTTTTGGGCCGGTACCTTAAAAATCCTTGAAGTCGCATTAAAGGGAACGGTTTGGTTCTTTGTGATGAGGAAAAGGTGTTCCTTGAGATAAAACATGGCTTCCGTATCAAATCGGGTCGATTCGTTTGGGGCCATGCCAGGGATTTCGGCAGGATATTGAAAAATGATTTTTTCCGAATCGATCTTAGCCCCGGTTTCGATTTCAGGATCGGGAACCTTGTATATGACCATATTCACACGTTTCCCGTTATTATTTCCAAAATCACCAATGAAAAGATTGTTTTTGTCGTCTTTGGCAAGATCTTCCCAATCGATGTTTTTGGCATCCTTAACCTCCAGATCCTTCGTTATTTTTCCCTCGAAGTTGACGCGATAGAGATTGTTGCGGTTTCCACTATCTTCAATGAACCAAACGGTTGAATCTTTGAGGTAGGCCATCCCCGAATTTTCATCAAGACTTTTGGGAAGCTTGGCCATGAAGCTAAGTTGGCCATAATTGGAACAATCGACGACCAAGGCAAGCAATAGGATAATTATCGGGTATTTCCCCATTTACTCGGTTTTCTTGGCCAAGTCTTTATTTTTGGTCATCTTGAGCTTGTCCACTACATATTGGCCCAGATCACGACCTTGCTTGACGCCAACTTCAACCGCGGCCCGATAGTGAATGCCACCATACATACGGCTAATGGCAGCTTCGTCGGCCGCTTGCCGGAACGAATTGAAATGCCTTACCGGGATACCATAAGGAAGTTCCGTGTCGTCGTCAAAGGTAAAGTCCTCGCCGAAAATATCGGTCAGGGCGGTGGAAGCGGCACCTGATACTACGCTATGACCGCTGGTATATTCGGGAAATGGCGGGGTCTGAAGCACGGGTTTCCAATCCTCATCGATATGTTGGTTGATCAAGGTTTCGGGCCTGATCAAATTGCTCCGGTACTTTTCGTCCCAACAACTGATAAAGGCATCCGCAATGGCCATTGATGTTTTGGTGTAGACATAGACCGTTTTATCGAAATCACTATTTGTTTTACGTGCAGCAATTTTGGCGATACCGATCCAATGGGCACCAGGGGTAATTTTTTTGGTCGCAAACATCAGATGGCCCCGTGTAACGGAGACGTATGGATTGCAATCCCAAAATTGCGCAATCTTTATCTCTTCGGAAGCATCTCCTTCGACTTCAATTTTTTTACTGATATCGTATACTTCCTTGAGCTCCTTATAAAATGGCGATCCTTCTTTCATCGAATAGGCCGGGGGCGGTATGGGCTTGAACTGCTCGGCAGAATCGATAACGAAGGGACGGATCTTGCTCCAATGGGGCTCTATGCCATCCATATAGGCGGGCGGTGTGGGCTGCCATCTTGTTTCATCATCGGTATCCACGGTGAATTTGGGCATGGTGCGCGTTTGTGCATAGTTGTCCTTGGCCATCCATTCGGCGATATGGTCGGCCACTTGGAGGCCATAGTCCCTAGATCTATGGAACATTTCAGGATTTTGCCCCTCCCATTTGGTGTAGAGACTATCCCTGAGCATTTCCATTTTCTTCTCGGAAAAGATGAGCCTTTTGCTCAGTTCCATATGGGCAACAAGTGCGGCCAGTTGGTAATTGATATTTTCACCTGGCGGTTGGGGTATGGCCGTTAAATCGGTAGCCTGCCCTGCCAAAGAAAGGTATTGTCCGTCTTGCTGCGCTATGATTTCGTAGGCCGCAATATTGGGGTAGGCAAAGATTCGGCTGGCCACGGGAGGTGAAAAAATATCATGGATCATGATTTCGGTGACCTTGTCTACCGAGGCGTGCAATTCTTCGGGGGTCACTACAATGGTTTCGCTTTTCTGTTCCTTGGCGCAGGAAATCAACAGAATGATCGCCAATGGAATTCCCAATTTCTTCTTCATCATACTTCAATAGATCGTGCCAATTCCTAGGAAACTTCCCAGATTTTTGGAGGGCACGGGATTAGTCTCGCAAAATTACGTTATTTTTCATGGTTGTCAATGGCTATGGAATAAAAGGAAGTGTTAAACAACTTTCGTTATCCATGCGCATCGATTATACCGATGCCGCGGAGAAACGCCCATTCCACTAGATTGTTTCCCGATTTTCGGAATTTTAGCAAATAAACCAATATATTAGGGGAGACTAATCAAACCAAACGATCCAATGCTTGGAATCCTTTCTTTCGTGGGCTTTACACTTCTTGTAGCCGTCATCTCCTATTACGCAACCCGAAAAACCGATGAAAACTCGTCAGATGGTTATTTCTTGGGCGGCCGGAGTTTAACCGCTGGGGTCATCGCAGGCTCTTTGTTGTTGACCAATCTGTCAACGGAACAGATTGTCGGGCTCAATGGTAGCGCCTATACCGATGGCTTATCGGTGATGGCCTGGGAAACCTTGGCTGCGATTGCCATGGTGGTTACCGCGGTATTTTTATTACCTCGATACCTTAAGGGCGGTTTAACGACCATACCCCAATTTCTGGCAAAAAGGTTTGACGTGACCACAAAAACGATTACCTCAGGCCTCTTTCTGACGGGATACGTGGTGGTACTATTGCCGGTCATTCTCTATTCTGGGTCCGTGGCCATTAGCGGCATGTTCAACGTTCCTGAACTTTTAGGGGTTTCCAACGATACCGCTTTGGTCGTTTGTATCTGGGGAATAGGGATCATTGGGTCGATCTATGCCATCTTCGGAGGTTTGAAGGCTGTGGCCGTTTCAGACAGTATCAATGCCATAGGGCTTATCCTCGGCGGTATTTTGATTCCGATTTTCGGACTGATGGCAATAGGGGAGGGCAGTATTTTTGGGGGATTGGAAACCTTGATTTCCACTAACCCTGAAAGATTCGATTCCACTGGTAATGCTGGTCAGGAAGTTCCGTTTTCCACCATTTTCACCGGGATGATGCTGGTGCAGCTTTTCTATTGGGGCACGAACCAACAGATCATCCAAAGGGCCCTGGGCGCCAAAAACTTGGCGGAAGGCCAGAAGGGATTGCTACTGGCTTCTTGTTTGAAGATTTTGGGGCCGCTTATTCTGGTATTGCCCGGCATGATCGCTTATCACTATTTTGATGGCGGCTTGGCCTCAAGCGATCTCGCATACCCTGAATTGGTCCGTGCGGTATTGCCAAAACCGCTGGTAGGCTTTTTCGCCGCGGTGCTGTTCGGTGCCATCCTGAGTTCGTTCAACAGCGTTCTCAATAGCTCGGTTACCTTGTTCGGGATAGATATTTATAAGCAGCACATCAACAAGGAAGCATCGGAGCGCACCGTGGTGAAATACGGGAAAATCTTCGGTACTTGTTTGGCACTGGCGGCCATGTTCATCGCGCCATTGATCGCCAATGCCGGAAGCTTGTTCAATTATCTACAGGAAATCAACGGCATCTACAGCATTCCGATTTTTACTATTATAGTGGTAGGTTATATGACCAAAAGAGTGCCTGCCATAGCGGCCAAGATAGGCATTGTGCTGGGTTCTGCATTATATATCATCAGTCAGTTTTTGATGAAGCCCCATTTTGAAGCGGCTGCCCTTGAAGACGCCAATCTATCTGGCATTGTCGATCCCGTCGCCTTGAAATTATTGCAGGCGGAAGCCTATCCGCATTACTTGCACGTCATGGCCATTTTATTCTTATCCAACATCGCTATCATGCTTATTATCGGAAAGATATGGCCCAGAAAAGAAGCCTTCGAACTCGAATATACCAAACAGGTTTCCATCGAGCCCTTCAAATATGTGAAACAAGTGGGCTTGGGCGTGGTATTCGTCGTGGTCGGAATTTATATCTATTTTGCCCGATAACGATTATCGAAAAGCCCCCTCAAGATTCATCCTAAGGGGGCTTTTTAAATGGCAGGGGAAATCCCTTGCCACAACTTTAGGCCAATGCTGAATTTTCAGATATATTGGTTGATGATGTTTTCGAACAACTCCTGTTTGCCACTTTGCAATTTCAGTTCGCCATTTTCCTTGGCAATTTCATATAGATCTTTAAAGTTGAGTTTTCCGCTTTCAAAATCTTTTCCCTTTCCAGAGTCAAATGAACTATATCGCTTTTTTCTAAGGGCTTCGTAGGGAGACGAAGAAATGATAGAGTCGGCTACCAAAAGGGCCCTGGCAAAGGTGTCGGCACCCCCGATGTGCGCGTGGAACACATCATCCATATCGGTGGAATTCCTTCGGATCTTGGCATCAAAATTAATGCCACCTCCTTTTAGCCCGCCCGCTTTTAAAAATACCAACATGGCCTCTGTCACTTCCGTGATGTTGTTCGGGAACTGGTCGGTATCCCAACCGTTCTGATAGTCGCCCCTGTTGGCATCGACACTGCCCAGCATGCCATGGGCCGCAGCGATGGCAAGTTCGTGCTCCATGGTATGGCTGGCCAAGGTAGCATGGTTGACCTCGATATTCAATTTAAAGTCGTCCTGCAAGCCGTATTGGTGCAAAAAGCCAATTACCGTGGCACAGTCGAAATCGTATTGGTGCTTCATCGGTTCCATAGGCTTGGGTTCAATAAAAAAGTTCCCTTTGAAACCTTGGCTTCTGGCATAATCCCTGGCCATTCCCAAGAACCTGCCCATATGGTCGAGCTCCCTTTTCATGTCGGTGTTCAACAAGGACATATAGCCTTCGCGCCCGCCCCAGAAAACATAGTTTTCACCATCCAGGGCCATGGTGGCATCAAGTGCCAATTTTATTTGTGCACCCGCCCTCGCCAACACGTTAAAATCGGGATTGGTAGCGGCGCCGTTCATATATCGGGGATTGGAGAAGCAGTTTGCGGTTCCCCACAACAGCTTAACGCCCGATTCGGCCTTTTTGCCTTTGATATAGTCTACAATACCATGGAGGCGTTTTTCCGATTCCGCCAAAGTGGCCCCTTCTTGAACGAGGTCAAAATCATGGAAACAGAAATAATCGAATCCCATCTTCGTGATGAATTCGAATGCGGCATCGGCTTTAGCCTTGGCGGCTTCCATGGCATCTTTGGGCTGGTCCCAAGGAAAATTTTGGGTCCCTGGTCCGAATGGATCTGCTCCTTGGCCGCAGAAAGTATGCCAATAGGCTATGGCAAATTTGAAATGCTCCCGCATTGATTTACCGGCGACCATCTGATCCGGATTATAGTATTTAAAGGCCAATGGATTGTCGGATTGCTTTCCTTCATATTTGATTTCCCCGATTCCCTTAAAATATTCCTTGTTGCCTAAAGTTGCCATCTCGTTGTTATTTATGTTTGATTAATACTTCCAATTCCTGTTTCCACCTAAGATATGCTTTTTCATAAGCGGTTTTGTTGGCCGCGGGTTTAAAGCCCTTTATAAAGTCGTGTTCCATGATCTGTTTTCCAAAGCCTTTGAAATCGCCTTTATATAGTTCGCAGGCCCTAGCGGCACCTATGGCCCCGGTGGTATCATAGATTTCAATTTCCTGACCGATGAGGGTGGCAACCGTATTGGAAAAGATCGGTGCCCGGAACAGGTTGTCGTTCCCGGCGCGGATCACGGTCGCTTTGATCGCATCCGATTTCATGATTTCCATGCCATACACGAACGAAAAGGCAATCCCTTCGAGTGCTGCACGGCATAGATGTGCCTTGGTATGGTTGTTCAAATTGATATTCGACATTTGGGTTCCCAAGGTCTTGTTATTGAGCATGCGTTCTGCCCCATTGCCGAACGGATGGATGCTCACCCCATCGGAACCAATGGCCACCGATTCGGCGAGTTGGTTCATTTCTTCATAGGAGGCGACGTTCAAATTGTTCAACAACCAACGATACTGGATTCCGGCGCCATTGATGCACAATAATTTTCCGATTCTGGGTTTTTGATTTTCGTAATTCACATGGGCAAAATTGTTTACCCTCGAACTCTCTTTTACCGACAGGCTATCGGTGATTGCATAGACCACCCCTGAAGTGCCACCTGTTGCGGCCACCTCACCGGGGTTGAACACATTTAGGGAAAGGGCATTGTTTGGCTGGTCGCCGGCGCGATATCGTATGGGGGTGCCAACCGCCAGGCCACTTTCCAAGGCGCCCCTCGCACTCACACTGCCTTGCAAGGAAAAAGTATCTACGATGGGGGGCACCATTTTTTGATCGATGCCATAATAATCCAATAACCATTTGGCCAACGAATTGCTTTTGAAATCCCAAAAAATACCTTCCGAGAGTCCTGATTTTGTGGTGCAGATGGAGTTGCCCAATCGGTATGCGATATAATCGCCGGGCAACATGAACTTATCTATATTTTTATAGATTTCGGGTTCGTTCTCCTTGACCCATTTTAACTTGGAGGCGGTGAAGTTTGCGGGGGAATTCAGCAATTGCCCCGCGCAGGTTTCATGGCCCAGCGCATCGAACGCTTTTTGACCGATTTCCACGGCACGGCTATCACACCAAATTATGGAATCGCGAAGTGGAATGCCTTTCTTATCGACCACCACCAAACCGTGCATCTGGTATGAAATACCGATACCCGTGATGGTTTTGGGGTCGATGTGGTTCGCTTTGATGAGTTTTTTTGTGGCCGTGCAGACATGTTGCCACCAATCATCGGGATGTTGTTCGGCCCAACCATTTTTGTGGGCGATCATCGCCATTTCCACCTTGGGCTCGGAAACCACCGCTATGCCCTTGCCCGAAGCCGTTTCCACGAGGGCCGCCTTTATTGATGAACTCCCAATATCATAGCCTATTGTATACATGATCACTCAAAAACATTGGAAGTGAAGATATTATTTTTCGACGTAGAGGCCAACAAAACTTGGGAAAAGTATTGATTCTGCGACAATAAATGGCCCTTGACCTGAAACCCGGGCCATGCCTGGGTAAATGCTGGATTCAAATTGGCCAATCATGTATTTGAACACACGTTTTGATCAATCTATTTCACTCTATAATGCCATTTTTAGAAACGCGGAGGAGATACGACTTGTCGTTGTTGGCCAGCACCAAAAAGAGGTCTTTTCCAAGCCAAACGATCTTTCTTGAATTCAAGCCCTTAGGCAAGGGCAGGCGGGAATCATTTCGAAGCACCATATTGCCTTCATAAGTGAGAATGCCTCCCGAATTGGCATCGCTTTGGCCAAGTTCGTTCGTATAGTCGAGATAATTGCCCACATAAAAAATCAAAGCCCCTTTCCCTTGCCCGATGACTTCAAAATCGGCAATCGAACTCATCTGGGCTTCCCTTGGAAGGGGCACGGCCTTAAAGCCGCCTTCTTGATTGAAGAAGGCTATGGAGCGAAGTTCGGTTATTTTCTTGATCTCAAGGATTTCCGATTCCTTTTTACCGGTGAGTTCTTCAATGTTGGTGACTTTTGAATAGTCATTATAATTTAAAAACTTCTTTTTTAAGGAGGGTAGTTGTTCGGCCAGTTTGTCCTTTGGTGCAAAAGGCACATCACTTCCGAAAAAATCATAAAATATAATGGGATCGGGCTGCCCGTTGGCATCGAAATCGTCCAAATAGAGTTTGACCGGCTTATCGGCGCTTGCTTTCCATTTAAAATTCAGGCCCGCATTGCCCGCAAGGATATCGTTATAACCGTTTTGGTCTAGATCTACCACGGTTATGGTATTCCACATCCCTTGGGTATTTTGGAGTCCCATGCTTACGGTCGCATCCTCAAATGTTGAATCGCCTTTATTGATCAGAATGGTAACGGGCATCCAGTCCCCAACGATCACAAGGTCCAAAAGTCCATCATTGTTCATGTCTGCCCACTGGCTGTCGGTCACCATGCCCAGCCTGCTTTGCTGAACCACGGTATATTCCCCTTTGCCATTGTTTTTCAGGATATAGCTATACGGTGACAAACCATAGCCCCCGGGCATCGATCGATTCCCGATGAATAGATCGGCAAAACCGTCCCCATCAAAATCGCCAGCGGAAACGCTGCCCCCATTGGTTTTGATCAAGGAGGCCTTCAGTCTGCTAAAATGAGCGTTGCCATCATTGAGATAGATACGGTCTTCCAGGTAGGCATCCCCCTCCGGGGCATTATTGCCGCCACTCATCACATAAAGGTCCAGGTCCCCATCGTTTTCAATATCAAAAGCCACCGCATCAACATCTTCATAGAGAATGTCTTTATTGAATTCACTGTTTTTATCCTCCACATAGCTGCCATCTTTTTGTTGGAGAAAAAGTGCCGGGGACTGATATTTCGCACCCCCGATATAGAAGTCATCAAGTCCATCTCCATTAAAATCCGCCTTCGCCAAAGCAGGCCCCTCTGCCGACAATTTTTCGGGCATGAGGATTTCGCGTTCATAATCGAGGTAACTGTTTTCCATATGGGTAAAGGGAAAAGTTTCGAATGGCTTTATGCCTATGTGATCTTGCCGTACGATTGACTTCAGGTCCTGTCTTCTGGGGATGGTATGTTGTTGGTTAATGTCGAGGCCTATTTCGGTCTGTATTTTTCCATCCAACCATTGAACCGAAACGGAATCTATTTTTTGTGCCTTGCCCAGGCCGAAGTGCAATCGGTGCGTAGAAGACGATTGAAACCCCCTGACTACGGAGAGTTCCTTGAGGTAGGATTTTCCTTGGGCATAGACCGATACTTTGGCGCCGGCAGGATTTTGGAATGCTCCCTCCCCTTTTAGGGCAATGGTGATAAAGTGGTTTTCTGCACTGGGGGCGCTCTTGTTCTCCAACAAAAAAGCGCTTTGATCGATATTGTTCACTACCAGGTCAAGATCGCCGTCGTTGTCCAAGTCGCCATAGGCAGCACCGTTGGAGTAGGAAGGTGTGAGTCCTGATTCTGCCGAAAAACGGTCAAATTCAAGATTTCCTTTGTTGCGAAATACCACATTGGGGATTCGCAGGGTCGGCATTTCCTCGATCAGTTTTTGTTCAATTTCGTTCTGCTTGGTTTGATCATATTTGGCAAAATCGATATTGCTCAGGTAATTGATATAATTGAGATCGTTGGGGCGTTTAAAAATGCCATTGGTCACGAATATATCACTCAAGCCATCGTTGTCATAATCCTGTATCAGCGCAGACCAGCTCCAGTCGGTGGCATAGGTATTGCTCATCAAAGCAACTTCCGAAAAAAACGAATTGTTTTGATTTAGCTGAAAAGTATTCCTTGCATATTGGTCACCGAAACCAAAATTCTTTTTGATCAGGCTCACTTTGTCCGAATCCTCCCCCCCCGATTTTAGAAAGATGCCATGATCGAAAGGCATCATGTCCAGGGAAAAGATATCGAGCAGTTGATCGTTGTTGAGGTCGGCAATGTCGACCCCCATGGTAAACCTGCTGGTATGGTTCAAATACTCAAGGCTCGATTCCTTAAAGGTCTTATCGCCTTGATTGATGTAGAGGTAGTCGTTTTCATGAAAGTCATTGCCGATATAGATATCGATGAACCCATCATTGTTGATATCGGAAGTGGCTATCGCAAGGCCATAACCCAAGGCACTGCTGTAGATTCCGCTTTGGGAAGTGACATCCTTAAATTTTGCTTCCCCTTGGTTCAACAGGTTCTCATAGAACCGATCGCCCGCAAGCGAATCGGCAAGCTGTCTCAAGTTGATATTGCCATAACTTCTTTGGGAGTGAAACGAATGGTTCATCAGATAAACATCCAGATCCCCGTCATTATCATAATCGAAAAAGGAAGCCTGGGTCGAGAGTCCGGAGAAATCGAGGCCATATTGCGATGCCGATTCTTCAAAAAAGTTGTTGCCCTTGTTGATATAAAGCTGGTTGTGGGCCCTGAGATCTTTGTATTGGCCCACTTTGGACACATAGATATCCAACAACCCGTCGTTATTCACATCTTCCATGGTCACGCCGGTTGACCAGGTCGAATCGATCTTTATGCCTGCCGTTTTTGTAATATCCCTGAATTTCATCCCCCCAAGATTGAGATAAAGCTTATCCGGGGTTTGGTTGGCGGTCAGATAAAGATCTTCGAGACCGTCGTTATTGATATCCCCGATCGCCACGCCCCCGCCATTGTAATAATAGAGGTATTCTATGATATTGAGGTCGTCTTTATAGGTAAGCACATTCGAAAACTGAATGCCACTGCTATCGGCAGGCACCGAATGAAAGTAAATGGGCGCCTTGACCATCGGGGCATCTTTTTTTTCGCTGCACCCCAATGCCAATGAAAGGCAAACCATTACGAACTTATTCTTCATCTTTTAATAATTGAATATGACCAAGGAATCATTGTTTCTGGCCACTATGAGGCGGTGATGGTCCAAGACGATATCACGGACTTCTCCCTTGACCTTAAATCCGTCCCCATCGGGATAGTTTTTGAATTCCATATTGCCTTGGTTCTCGAGGTAAACGCCATAACTCGCATCATACCGCCCGACCTCTGGCTTAACACTGTATTGGTTGCCCCCCAAGACGAGGTCCAAATCGCCATCATCATCAAAATCACCCACAGCAATCGCATAAATGGTCGAAAACTGGGCCTCAATGGGCAAGTGCTTCACCGCGAAACCTCCAGCTCCATCATTGATCAAAATTACGGAGGCCAGGGTATTGACCTCCAATTTTTGACTTCCCGCCAATTCTTCCGCGGTAAAAATATCTGGGATACCGGCTTCCTTAAAGGAATGATAGTCTGGAAATCGCTTGGTCAAGCCTTTCATCTGTTCGGTTAGATTGTGCCGGAGCGCAAAAGGGTAATCTTTGCCATCATCGGCGCGAAATGCAAGGATGGGATCGGTAAAACCATTGTTGTCAAAGTCTTTGGAGTATAGCGTAATCGGTTTTTCCTTGCTTGCCTTGAACCTGCTGTTGAGTCCGTGATTGCCCAAAATAAAATCAATGTCGCCATCATTGTCCAAATCACCTTTTTGGATCGTATTCCACCAGCCTTTGAGACTTGCAAGTTGATTGTTTTTTTTACGGGTGAACCTTCCATTTTCGTTCAGCAACATTTCAACGCCCATAAACTCACCCACCAAGATCAGGTCTTCATCGCCATCTTGGTCCAAATCGTGGAAAAGGGCATCGGTAACCATGCCGATATCCTTTAATTCAGGTGCCATCTGCTGCGTGACTTCCGTGAAATTACCCAGACCATCGTTTTTCAGCAAGAAACCCGAACAGGGCACCCCAAATTTGAGGGGTACGATCCTTTCCCCTACGAAGAGGTCGAGGTCGCCGTCCCCGTCAACATCGGCAGCCGCAACACTGGCGGTGCTGTGCACCGTTGTCTGTTCCGGAAGTTTTTGGTCAGATAGGCTAAAGTTCCCCTTGCCATCATTGAAATAAAGCCGGTCATAAAAACTGTTGGCGTATTGCGAGAATTCCACGCCACCGCTACAAACGTAAAGATCGAGATCCCCATCGCCATCAGCATCAAAAAACAGGCTTGCGGCATCTTCCGAATCGCTATTGCTATCAAAGCTCTTTGTTTCCTTTGGCCTATAGCCCCTTCCATTGCCCATCAGAAGAACGGGCGCAATCCCTTTTGGGCCGCCTATGAAAAAGTCTGCATGGCCATCTTGGTCGACATCGCCCATACTCATCCTGGGGCCTTCGGTACTGCACATTTGATTGAGTAGTCGGTCTCTGTCAAAATCCACAAAGCGGTTTTCCCGGTGTTTATAGGCAATGGCGATATCCGCCCTTTGGAAGAGTGCTTTTTTATTCGTGATACTGTCCTTCTTTAGGAAGGTGGCATCCTTTTCAGCCAAGGTCAGGGTCTGATCAACCTTTACATCCTTCAATTCGGTCACCTTTCCTGATGGCCAGGTCACCTTCAATGAAATGGGGTTCTCTTCTTGGAATCCGAAATTTGGACGCACGTCCATGCTCGACTGAAAACCCCTGACCGGTTGGTTTTCCAAAGACATAAAATGGGGCCCTAACTCGATTTTCGACCCTATGGCGTTGCTGTTCTTTTGGTCCCCTTTCAAGACCAGTTTTATGTAGTGTCCCAGACCTCTATCAATGGTGGTATTCCGATAAACAAAAGCGGGCATATCGAGGTTGTTCACCACAAGATCCAAGTCGCCGTCGTTATCCAAATCTCCGTATGCAGCGCCATTCGAAAAGCTTTCCATCTCCAGTCCGGAGGCCTCATAAGGTTCAAAATCAAGTGCTCCCAAATTCTTGAAAGCCTGGTTTTTGATTTTGTTCGAAGGAATGATTTCGATGAGTTTGGCATAATCGACCGTGTTATTGGCAACGATCGATTTCATGATTTCCTCATTGGAAATGAACTGAAGATAATCTTGATCGGTAAGATCGCGATAGATGCCGTTGGCGATAAAAAGATCTTTAAAGCCGTCATTGTCCATATCGAATATCAAGGCGCCCCAGCTCCAATCGGAAGCTTCCACGCCGCTCAACCTCCCGATTTCGCTGAACGAGTTGTCGGTATTGTTCAGTTGAAAGGTGTTGCGCGTAAATTGATGGTAATACCCACTGTTCAGTTTCAATTGGTATTTGTTCCAGTCTTCGAAGGTGGTCACGGTTTTTAACCTTTGATAATCGGACGGGAGCATATCGGTCACAAAAATATCGTTATATCCGTCGTTGTTGATATC